>JAIOJO010000479.1 GCA_019911985.1 Sulfuricellaceae bacterium
ACGGCCGGCGCTACGAAGGCTTGCCTGGCAGCGCCGAGTTCCGAATTGTGGAGTTTGCGCGCTATGCGGTTCGGATCGAGCCATACGAAGCGAAGCAAGGGGCGGTTTCATCGAAATCCCTGCCGACCTTGGCCTTGATCCAGCAACATACGCCGGTTTATCTCGGGGAGTTGCTATGGCGGCTAGGTTTGCCTGTGAGCGCATTTATACTGGCTTTGCTGGCGATTCCCTTGAGCTTTGTGAACCCGCGTGCGGGCCGGTCGATGAATTTGATTTTTGCTGTGTTGATTTACATGGTGTATAGCAACCTGATCAGCATTGTTCAGGCATGGGTAGTTCAGGGAAAAATTTCGTTCGTCACCGGGATCTGGTCGGTGCATTTGTTCATGGTGGCGGTATTGTTGGTGTTGTTTTATCGCCGCTTGTCTTTGCGCCGGCCCGTTGGAAAGCGGCTGGGTTTGTCGTGATCGCGACGGCAGGATATGGTGGAATTTTGACTTTCTTGTCCTACGCATGGGCTAGCGCTCATGTCGGCCTTCGGGCGGCGCGCCTTTTCTACTGAAAAATAATTCATGCAAGTTCTTAAACGCTATCTAGCCCGTGAAGTTCTAGGCGCCATTCTGCTGGTTCTAGCCGCCTTGCTCATGTTATTTGCTTTTTTTGATTTGATTCGCGAGGTGGGAGATTTGGGCCGCGGGGGGTATACCTTGCCCAAAGTCCTGGGCTTCGTGCTGCTTTCGATGCCGGGGCATGTCTATGAATTGTTGCCCATAGCTGCATTGATCGGCACGCTGTTCGCCTTGTCGCAGTTGGTGGCTAATTCAGAGTTTACGGTGATGCGAACATCGGGAGTATCGGTCGGGCGGATTGCTTTAATCTTGGCGCAAACTGGCCTGGTCTTAGTGAGCGTTACTTTGCTGGTTGGAGAGCTGGTGGCGCCGGCAAGCGAACGTGCTGCTCAGCAATTGAAATTGACTGCAACGAGTTCACTGGCGGCACAGGAGTTCCGTTCCGGTTTATGGGTGAAAGATGGGCGCAGTTTTATTAACGTCCGCGAGATGCTGCCGGATACCACATTGCTCGATATTCGGATATACGAGTTTGACCAAAACCATCGATTACTGGCCTTAAGCGAAGCGAAACGAGGCGTCTATCTAGGCAAGCATATTTGGCGTTTGGAGGGCATCGTTCGCACACAGTTTCAAGCGGGCGGCGCCACCACTTCAGCGTTGGCCAGCGAGGAGTGGCCGTCGGTTTTGAATCCGGATTTGCTTGGCGTGTTGCTGGTGGAACCGGAGTCGATGTCTGCCTGGAACTTGTTTTCATATATTCGGCATTTGCGGGAGAACCAGCAAAAAACCGAACGCTATGAAATCGCCATGTGGGGAAAGCTGGTTTACCCTTTCGCGGCCTGGGTGATGTTACTGTTGGCTTTGCCTTTTTCTCTGATCCATCAGCGAGGCGGCGGCGTAGGCGCCAAAATTTTTACCGGCATTATGCTAGGGCTCGTTTTCCACCTGTTTAACCGGATATTTGCACACCTTGGCTTTCTCGAAGAATGGCCCGCGCTATTTAGCGCCGTGGCCCCGACATTGCTGTTCTTGACGGTGGCGGGCGGCTTGATGTGGTGGATGGAGCGACGGTAAAAGGCGGACTTGCTTTATTGGCCCTCGTCGGCCAAAACCAGCTTTGATCCTGTCAGCCGGTCATGGAGAAACTGCCGGTCGCGATCAACCAAGGCCCATAGAATTCCCAGGCCGAGCAGTCCGATGCCTATCGTCGCTATCAGAAAGCGGACGATGCCGCGTTTAAGTGAGATGGGCCTTCCATCGAGATCGAGCAACTTTATTTTCCATGTTTTCATGGGCAGGGTTTGCCCGCCGTGCAGCCAGAACCAGAGAAAATAAGCCGCGGCGACCGTTAGGATATAGATTTGGAAAAGAGGTCGAATGGCAGGGGATTGTATGGTGTGGGTAAAAACGACAAAGAGAAAGCTGGCGATGAAAAGCACCGCCAATAGCAACAGGCCGTCGTAGCACATGCTGAGTAAGGGCCGCAGCAGGCCGGGCGCAGATGATGAATTCGATGTATTAGGCATGGAGAGGGCCGCTGTGGGTATGCAAAGAAAAGCTATTTGCTAAGCCCTGCTGGAGCGGCGTTTATTCCTTGAGTTTCCGGGCTTGCCGGTAAAGGCGGCGGTGGCGGCGGTTGTTGGATTTTTTTGGCTTGTTCCTTGCGCCATTTGCGCTTTAGCTCGCTACGTTTTTCCGTCGGCAATCCCTTGAGTTTCTCGTATTTCTTGCGTACCAGAACCCGTTGCTCTGGTTTCAACTTGCTCCAGTCGCGGATGCGTTCTCGGATGCGTTGCTGTTGTGGCGGCGTCATGCTGGGGAAACGGATGGCCACGGCTTGCAAACGCTTGCGCTGGATGGCGGACATGCTATCCCATTCGCCGGCAAGCGGGGCCAGCACGACTTTCTGTTCGGCGGATAGTTCGCTCCAAACGGGCCCTTTTGCAGCAGCGGGAGCTGCCGCGTAGGCGTTTCCTGCGAGCAGCAGTACGCCCAAAATTATTGTTGCGAGTATTCGTTCAGCCATGTGTCAAAATTTTTGTCGAGATACGCCTGTATAGGCAATTCACCGCCGAGCAGGCTGGCATCGATGTCGCCTATGTCCGTTGTTTGGCAGGTCGATTGATAATACAAGGCAAAGGCCAAGCCGAGTGCCGCAAGCAGGGAGACGGATAGCCAACGGCCGGGATGGGCGCGGAAACGCCTCATTCCGCCGGAAAAAGGGCCGGCCCAAGCGAGCTGGAGAGCGTGATGGGGCTGGCGATACGCATCCATCGCCTTCCCGCGCGAGGCGGATAGGCGTTGCTGAGTAAGCGGGTCGATGGTAACCAAGCTACGATTTAATTGGCTGATAATCTTACGGGCCATGTCGCGTTCGTTCATAGCTCAACTCCTTCCTTTTTTAACATCACGGCCAGGGTATGCGTCGCTCGCGAACAGTGTGTTTTCACGCTTCCTTCGGAACAACCCATGATGGCCGCGGTCGTTGCTACATCCATATCTTCCCAGTAACGCAGAAGGAAGGCTTCCCGTTGACGTGCTGGAAGAGATTCTAATGCCTTTTCAATTAAACCAAGGTGTTGCGTTCCTGCCAATTGCTTGGCTGGGTCGCTAAAATAATTTGAGTCCGATTCGGCGTAAAAGTTTTCTAGGGGATCTTGATCGTCGCTGTTATCGGATCCGGATAGCAGGGTAGACAGAGGAGTTGTCCAGAAATTACGGATTTTCTGACGGCGATAGAAATCCCTGATGGCATTTTGCAGAATGCGCTGGAACAGCGGTGGCAGCTCTTCGATTGGCCGGTCGGAATATTTCTCGGCAAGGCGGAGCATGGCGTCCTGCACAATATCCAGTGCCGTTTCATCGTTGTGAACGGCAAAAACCGCTTGGCGAAAGGCACGCCGTTCTATGCTTTTGAGGAACTCGTTGAGTTCCGAATAGGAGGCCAGTTGAAATTACTCCATAATCCGTGAGTATTGAAATTTTAACAAAAAACGCACTGGATAGCTGGCCATTCTTTAAAATGAAAGCGATTGTTCGCGATGGGTAGAACTTGACCAATTGCGTGCCAAGCATTACTGTTTAACACTTTTTCAAGAATAAAATTTTCGAGATGCTATGGAACTAACGGGCGCTGAAATCGTAGTGCGCTGCCTTCAAGAAGAAGGCGTTGAGTTTTTGTTCGGATACCCCGGCGGGGCTGTTTTGAACATCTACGATGAGATATACAAGCAAAATGTCTTCAAGCATGTGCTGGTACGCCACGAGCAAGCGGCGGTGCATGCCGCCGACGGCTATTCGCGCGCCAGCGGGCGTACTGGGGTGGCCTTGGTTACATCGGGACCCGGCGCGACCAATGCGGTTACCGGCATTGCAACGGCGTACATGGATTCGGTTCCATTGGTGGTTATTACCGGCCAAGTTTCGGTGCCGGCTATCGGACTGGATGCTTTCCAGGAGGTGGATACCGTCGGGATTACCCGCCCATGTGTCAAGCACAATTTCTTGGTGAAAGACGTCAAGGATTTGGCTGCTACCTTGAAGAAGGCGTTTTATATCGCTTCGACAGGCCGGCCAGGGCCGGTGGTGGTGGATGTCCCCAAGGATGTCACCATGCACAAGACTGAGTTTTCGTATCCTAAAGAGATCAGCTTGCGCTCCTACAATCCTGTGATTAAGGGGCATGACGGCCAGATCAAGAAAGCGGTGCAGATGATACTCGGCGCTAAGCGCCCGATGATCTATACCGGTGGCGGCGTGATTCTGAGCAACGCGGCCGAGGTACTGAATAAATTGGTTCGGCAACTGGGTTACCCTTGCACCAGCACCTTGATGGGCCTGGGGGGGTATCCGTCGCCCGATCCGCTGTTCCTCGGCATGCTGGGGATGCACGGGACTTTCGAAGCCAATATGGCGATGCAGCACTGCGATGTGCTGGTGGCCATCGGTGCCCGCTTCGATGACCGGGTAATCGGTAATCCCGAGCATTTCTACCAAGAAGGCCGCCAGATTATACATATCGACATTGATCCCGCCTCCATCGCCAAGCGGGTCAAGGTGGATGTGCCGATTGTCGGCGACGTCGGCGAAGTGTTGCGCGAAATGCTCAAGTTGATTCAGGCCAGCCATGAGAAACCTGAGCCTGCGGCGCTCAAGACATGGTGGACGCAAATCGAATTGTGGCGTTCCCGCAATTGCTTGAAATACGATACCAGCAGCCTGCTAATCAAACCCCAGTACGTGGTGGAGAAGCTCTACGAGGTGACGGAAGGCAAGGCGTTTGTTACCTCCGATGTGGGCCAGCACCAAATGTGGGCGGCTCAATTTTACCCGTTCGACCAGCCGCGTCGCTGGATCAATTCCGGTGGACTGGGCACCATGGGATTCGGCCTGCCATCGGCGATGGGCGTTCAGTTCGCTCATCCCGACGCGGCGGTGGCTTGCATCACCGGCGAAGGCAGCATTCAGATGAATATTCAGGAATTATCCACCTGCAAGCAGTTCAATTTGCCGCTTAAAATTATTCTGCTCAACAATCGCTATCTCGGCATGGTGCGGCAATGGCAGGAATTTTTTTACGGCAACCGTTATTCCGAATCGTATATGGATGCTTTGCCGGATTTTGCCAAGCTGGCTGAAAGCTACGGGCACATCGGTATGCGTATCGATAAGCCAGGCGATGTGGAAGGCGCTTTGAAGGAGGCTTTTGCCCTGAAAGAACGGCTGGTGTTTTTGGATTTCCAGACCGACCAGTCGGAAAACGTTTACCCGATGATTCCCGGCGGTAAGGGACTCAGCGAAATGATTTTGGTGTGAGGGCCGATTACTAAATGCGTCATATTATTTCATTATTGATGGAAAACGAATCCGGGGCCTTATCCCGCGTGGCGGGCCTTTTTTCCGCCCGCGGCTACAA
Organism: Sulfuricellaceae bacterium; assembly: GCA_019911985.1. Lineage (GTDB taxonomy): Bacteria > Pseudomonadota > Gammaproteobacteria > Burkholderiales > UBA9220 > JAIOJO01. The sequence continues at coordinate 5,488 of JAIOJO010000479.1, forward strand.
TATCGAATCCTTGAATGTGGCGCCGACGGAAGACGAGACCCTGTCGCGCATGACGATTGTGACGCGAGATTCGGACGAAGTGGTCGAGCAGATCATGAAGCAGTTGAATAAGCTCGTGGATGTGGTCAAGGTGGTAGACCTGTCCGAAGGTTTGCATATCGAGCGCGAAATGATGTTGGTCAAAGTCAAGGCGGAAGGCATATGGCGCGAGGAAATGAAGCGCATGGCGGATATTTTTCGCGGGCGCATCATCGGCGTGACCGAGAACACCTACATCATCGAGTTAACCGGCGCCGTGTCCAAGTTGGACGCATTTTTGGAGGCGCTTGAAACAGGTGCGATTATCGAAACGGTACGTACCGGAACTTCAGGCATAGGGCGCGGAGACTGGGTTTTAAAGGTTTGATTTGGCGGGGACATGTCCCCGACTGTTTATTTTTAAGAAAGGAAGCAAATGAAAGTTTATTACGATAAGGATGCCGATCTGTCCCTCATCAAAGGGAAGAAGGTAACCATCGTCGGTTACGGCTCCCAGGGTCATGCTCACGCCAATAACTTGAAGGAATCCGGTGTCAAGGTGACGATCGGCTTGCGTAAAGACGGCGCATCTTGGGAAAAAGCCAAAAAGGCCGGCCTGACGGTCAAGGCAGTTCCCGAGGCCGTCAAAGGTGCCGACTTCGTGATGATTTTGGTGCCGGACGAGCAACAGCCGGGCGTGTATTACAACGACGTCGAGCCGAGCTTGAAAAAGGGCGCCACGCTGGCCTTCGCCCATGGTTTCAATATCCATTACGGCCAGATTACACCGCGCGCCGATTTGGACGTCGTGATGGTTGCGCCCAAGGGTCCCGGCCATACCGTCCGTTCCGAATACTTGAAAGGCGGCGGCGTCCCCACCTTGATCGCGGTGCATCAAGATGTCTCCAAGAAAGCCAAAGACATGGCCTTGTCCTATGCGGCGGCGAATGGCGGCACCAAGGGCGGCGTGATTGAAACCAATTTCCGCGAAGAAACCGAGACCGATTTGTTCGGCGAGCAGGCCGTTTTGTGCGGCGGCGCGGTCGAGTTGGTGAAAGCGGGTTTCGAGACGTTGGTGAATGCGGGCTATGCGCCCGAGATGGCTTATTTCGAGTGCTTGCACGAACTCAAGCTGATCGTCGACCTGATGTACGAAGGCGGCATTGCCAATATGAACTACTCCATCTCGAATAACGCGGAGTACGGCGAATACGTTACCGGCCCGCAAGTCATCGGC
>JAIOJO010000047.1 GCA_019911985.1 Sulfuricellaceae bacterium
CACGAACAAGCCCCCTCTCCCGCATGCGGGAGAGGGCTGGGGAGAGGGTGGACCCTCGCGGCCAGCCGGTTCCGCATTTTCCGCAGTACTCCTCCCGCACGAGAAGACGGGCCATAATCTGCTTAAGGTAGTGCCATGAGAGTCTGACCCCATTTATGTCGACCCCATTTATGTCACAGTGTTAGAACTAGCGCTTGGGTTCGGTGATTTGGAGCAGTAGCAAGCCATAGGTAAGGGCGCCCAAATTCCAAAATGGACTGAGTGATGCAAAGGGGTCAGGCCCGGCGAACTTGCACAAGACTAGCGCACCAAAGCTTACAAATACAAAACCGAGGACTGGAAATAGGAGACCCCGAAACCAGAATGCGTCGGCATAGGAAATAACGTCGTGAAAGCCCCAAAGTGCAAAAAGGCAAATTACAACCCAAGCCACCAATGAGACCGCACTCAAAATGACGGAGGCTCCAGATAGCCACTCAGGAAGGCTAAAGGGAGGTTGAATGAGACATGCCGCAGCAAACAGAGGCACATACAGTTTCCCTGCAAATTTTTCGAGGACTTCAATGTCTTTGATGGAGAACATAGAGGTGGCTCCTGAGCTTGGTCGTGTTTTCCGGCTACCAACGTAGCGCTCATGCCGCCAGTTTTTTCTTCAAGAGCCAGTCGGCGTAATGCTGTGCCGGACTCTGATAGGCCAATGTGGAATGACGGCGTTTCCGATTGTAAAAGAACATAAAAGGGGACGCTACCCTTTTATTTCCCAACTTCCGCCTTTCTTGGCCGACCTTGGGGCCGATATTCCAACGGACGCCCTACCATCATCCCCAGTCGCTGAACAAATCCCGCATTGCCGCAGGGCAATCCTTTTTCTATATTTTGCCGCAGTAACTGGATTTCTTCTGTTTCATCCCCTTCGGCCAGCCAAGCCGACCAGTCGTCAATCGCTGCAAATTGCTGGCTCCAACCAGATTCGAGATTCAGCAGATCGTCCGATCTGTTGCCGCAATGCGCGGCGGCACTGGACCAGCGATAGTCCTCGGCGCGCAGCGCCATCCCCGCTCGAACCGGATTGCGCTCCACATAGCGCACTGCTGCCCATAGGTAAGCTTCATCCAAAGGTGAAGAGAAAAACCGTCCTTGCCAAAGATGCCCTTTCCAGCCTCGCGCCCGGTTGATACGCTGGGCATAGCGCATGTGTAGCGGTTTCAGCACCCGGTGCAACCCATCGTCGGTTGACGGGACGGCAACCAGGTGAATATGGTTGGTCATCAGGCAGTAAGCGAGCACTTCGACCTGGTGTTTGTCGCTGTACTCTGCAAGCCACGACAGATACGCTTCGCGATCTTCGTCCGTGAAAAAAATGTTTTCGCGCCGATTGCCGCGCTGGGTCACGTGATGAGGAAGTCCATCGAATACTGTTCGGGGTAATCTGGGCATTACTGGAGAATATCACGAAAAAGGGTTGCGTCCCCTTTTGCTCGTCCCCTTTTGCTTCGACCTGGCGTTTGTCGCTGTACTCCGCAAGCCACGACAGATACGCTTCGCGATCTTCATCTGTGAAAAAAATGTCTTCGCGCCGATTACCGCGCTGGGTCACGTGATGAGGAAGTCCATCGAATACTGTTCGGGGTAATCTGGGCATTACTGGAGAATATCACAGAAAAGGGTTGCGTCCCCTTTTTCCTGACCTCTTGTTTCCATTCGACGTCCGCCACTTCAACGGTAGCCTCGGCGGCAACGCCAACTGCGCGCAGCAACTTTGTGTAGTTTTCTCGCCAAGCAGAGAGTGGGCCGTAGTCCTTCACACGCATGAACGCGGCTCGACCAAGGATTCGTTCGAACAGCGCCTTGGCTGCGTAGTATTGCGAGAGGTCAGCGCGAATGTCTGGCATACGAAACCTAACGCAAAGCTCAGCCGACGCGAGCCCGCGCAGCGGGTGAGCGGTCGGCTGGAGCGCCTTGTTGGGCGCGGGTTAGTTCCCAATGGTGGATTTGCCCTTCCCAGTTTTCTTGTACGGAACTTACGATTGCTCTATGAAACTCTTGGTGCTCGGGCTGCAACGCCATGAGAAAAACGACGTGGGGTGTGGAAAATGCCTCAACAAAGGAGCCAGGTGTCGCGTTCCTCAAAGTCTCTAGCATGCGCTGAATAAAATTCAGTCGTTTTTCGCGAATGAAGTGCTGGTATATCAATAGTGACTTCCCGGATGCCCAGAGCGCTTCCACTTCGCGCCAATATAAAAACTTCGATGAGTCCTTTCCACCGTAAGCCTTTGATTTCACCTCCAACCCATTGTCGGGGTCGAGGAAAACGCAATCGCTACCTTGCGCCGGCTGGGTAAGCGAATTGAACCACGAACTTCGGCCTGAAGCTGTATCGGGCACAAGGGAGGAGAAGTATTCTGCTTTCGGGATAAGGCCACTACCTTCGATTAAGCTTACTCGGCGCTTCCGGCCAGACGCCAAAAGCTCTTTGATTTTTTGGAACAGAACAGGGTCGTGACGTGACCACTTACCTGGATGCTCCAAATACGAAATGAACTTCCCATCTGTACTCCCATCGTCAGGCGTCAGCATCCAGGCGACCAAAATACGGAGCCCACTGGCACGAATGATAGCGCGCAACAGTCCGTACTTCCGATAGTCGTTGATGTCCCCGAAATATTGGTCCTTCATGGTGCTCTCTTCTTTTTACGCCCAACTATAATTAGCCATCCTAATTGACGCTTTATAAAGCGTCATTTCTGCCAGAATAGCCCGGACTAATAAAATTAATTTAATTAAAATCAATGCATTAATTGTTTTTAGTGCCTCCTAAAAAAATCCGGTGCCACCATCTTGTCCGCCGCCAGATGTAACGCGCCTACATCATACCCCGACCCAAACCCATAAAAGGATCAGGGAAACCCTGATTTTCGATAAATCCACACCGGATTGCCCGCCTATTGAAGCCGGACCGTCCCCGCACTCATCGCGCGCTTGCTCCGCCACGGATGTTTGCGCCACAGCACCCAAATCCGGTATCCCAGCAGCACCGTCAGCACCGCGCCGTAGATCAAGGGCTGAGTCAGGTCTTTTTTCACCAGCCATAGGTAGTGCAGCACGCCCCCCACGCCGACCGCATACACCAAGCGGTGCAGCCTTTGCCAATTGCGCCCGCCGAGGCGGCGGATCATGGCGTTTGTCGAGGTCAGCGCCAACGGCGTCATGAGCAGGAACGAAGCCATTCCCACTGTGATGAAGGGCCGCTTGATGATGTCTTTCACGATGGCAGGCCAATCGAAGAACTGGTCCAGCCAAAAATAGGTAGTGAAGTGCAGGCAGGCATAAAAGAAAGCGTACAGGCCGATCATGCGGCGAAATTTGATTAGTTGCGCTTGCCCCAGCAATTGGCGCAAGGGCGTGACGCTCAAGCTCAGCAGCAGGAACACCAGCGTCCAGGTGCCGGTGGAGCGGGTGATGAACTCGATGGGGTTGGCGCCCAAGCGGTCGGCGTAGGCGAACCACAGCAAGCGGCCCAGCGGGAATAGGCAGGCGACGAACAGCAGCGCCTTCAGCCAGGCGATCCAGACTTGTGTTTTACTCATGGCTTAAAAGTACTTGCGCAAATCCATGCCGGTGTAGAGCTTCGCCACTTGATCGCCGTAACCGTTGAAGGGGAGGGTCGGCCGCTTGAAGAACTCGCCGATGCGCCGTTCTTTCGCTTGGCTCCAGCGGGGATGGTCCACCGCCGGATTGACGTTGGAATAGAAGGCGTACTCGTGGGGGTTGGCTTTCATCCAACTGCTGAGCGGCTGGTTTTCGACCAGGCGGATGCGCACGATCGACTTGATGCTCTTGAAGCCGTATTTCCACGGCACCACCAGGCGGATCGGCGCGCCGTTCTGGTTGGGCAGCACTTCGCCGTACAGGCCTACGGCCAAGATCGCCAGCGGATGCATCGCTTCGTCCAGGCGCAAGCCCTCGACATACGGCCAGTCCAAAACGCGGTCGCGCTGGCCGGGCATTTGGCGCGGATCGTAGAGCGTGGTGAATTCCACGTATTTGGCGTTGCCGGTGGGGTCGGCGCGTTTAATCACCTCGGACAAGGGGAAGCCCACCCAGGGCACGACCATGGACCAGCCTTCGACGCAGCGCAGGCGGTAAATCCGCTCTTCCAAGGGCGCCAATTTCAGCAAATCCTCGATCGCATAGGTTTTCGGGTGGCGCACCTCGCCTTCAACCGCGACGCTCCAGGGGCGGGTCCGCAAGCTGCCCGCCGTTTGCGCGGGGGAAAACTTGTCGGTGCCGAATTCGTAGAAATTGTTGTAGGAGCTGATGTCTTTCAGCGGGGTCAGCTTCTCGCCGGCGGCGTCGTAGCGGCTTTTTCCGACGTTCGCCAGCCTTTCTCCGGCCGCGGCCCAATCGGGCAGCGCCATGCCGCCCAGCGCCAGCGCCGCCGTCTGCAGGAAACGGCGGCGGTCGCGGTAGACATCGGGGGCGGTGATCTCGGATGGCAGGGTATCGGCGGGTTTCTTAATCAGCATGGCTTTCGTCTCCTTCAAGAAGCGCTTTGGCCTTAGTCGGCATAAGGCGCAAAACCTTACAGCCGGGGGTAAAAATTACGGGTTGAGTTCCCGATAGACCGCTTGGGCGACGGCAAGCAGTTGGGATTTGTCGATGGAGCCCGACAAGGCATAGCCGAAAGAGCCGTCTACCCAATAGAACACCTTGGTGCCGCCTTCGTCGGCGTAGCGGAAAGCCGTTTCCCGGTTGTCTTGGGCATTCTTGCGCAGGTATAGCGTCAAGCGGTTGCCTAGTCCATCGCCGTACATGAACTGTGCGGCCGGGCCGTCGTCGGCAGGCAGCAGCCGCCCCCCCATCAGGGTATAGCCGACGCTCGACAAATGCGGCGCGCGTATCGTTCCGCCCATGCGCTTGGATAGCCACGCCACCAAATGCGCTTCGTTGTCGCGGGTATCCGCGGCCACCTCGACCGGGTGGCGCACTTCCGGCGTATACACGACATGGGCGATGGCCGCTTGCTGCGGCAAGGCGTAGAGTCCGCCGGGCGCCGCTTGCCCATGCAAGCCCCAGCCGACCACGCCGCCCATGACCATCCATGCCGCCGTCGCCGCGATCCGCCAAATGGGCCAGGATAGCCGGCGCGCGGGACGCTGCAAGCGGGACGGCGGCGCTTCGTCCAGAATCGGGTCGAACAAGGCGTGCAACTGCGCATTTTGGCGACGATACGCCTCTACCCGCTCCGCCTCTTCCGGGCGCGACGCGAGCATGGCCTCGATCTCGCCCATCCGGGCCTCGTCCAGGCGGTGATCGACGTAAGCGTGGAGTTCGCTCTCGCTCGGCAGGGAATCGTCTTGGCTCATTTCACTAACCTCAATGCCGGCCCGGCTTGTCCCGCCATCAGCTCGCGCAACCTTTCGCGGCCGCGCGCGAGGCGCGACATCACCGTGCCGCTCGGAATATTCAATACGTTTGCAATTTCTTTATATGGCATCTGTTCGAGTCCGGCCAGCAGCAACACTTCGCGCTGTTCGAACGGCAAGCTTCTCAGGGCCGCGGTCAAATCCCGCAAAACCAGGGCATCCTCTTGGCTAGCCCGCACCGAGACCTGCAGCGCCTCGTCGTCGAGTTCGACGGAAAATCCCGCGGCGCGCGACTTGCGCACCTCGTTGACGTACACGTTATGCATGATGGTAAACAGCCAGGCGCGGATGTCGCTGCCGCGGCGCCATAAGTTCAAACGCCCCCACGCCCGCTCCAGGGTATCCTGGACCAGATCGTCGGCGCGGCAACCGTCCCCCGTCAGCGCCCGTGCGTAGCGGCGCAGACGGGGAATTTGCTCTTCGATCAAATGGTCGATGCGCTCCACGTCCGCTCTAGGCTCAGTATGTCCCGAGGGATAGCTTAGGGTCGATTTGCCAGATTTCGTTCACCAG
>JAIOJO010000480.1 GCA_019911985.1 Sulfuricellaceae bacterium
CGGGGGGAGGGGCGGGATATGGAGTTTTGTTCCGCTCACCAAGGCGCTGGGCCTCTGTGGATTAATTGCTTCAGGGTTGGCGGCAATAATAGCTTTGAGCATTTTTTTCTGCTTAGCCGTATCCCACGGAAATAAATCATGTGCGATGCCGCTTAGCGTGTCGCCGGGCTTTACCACCCGTTCGCTAGTGTTGCCGCGTGCTTTTGTCTCGTCCGGTATCAAGGTCGCTTTAACTATGGCTGCAGGTAAGGCTGCGGGCGCCTTGGTCGGAGAGGCGGGGTCGAGGAGAACGGTATATTCTTTGCTGATTTTTCCGCCGGGGCAGTCGGCCACCAGCAGAAGCTTCAAGATCGGTTCGTTGACGGGCCGCGGCGTGGTAAGGCTAAGTCGTTTGCCGGTTTTGCTATCTTCCGCTACGACTTTGATTCCCTGAAGATAGGGGATGGCATCCGACGCTGCGCCAGGCTTGCTTTCCGTGCCAAAGCACATATCGCTTATTGCGCTCTGCTCTGCCTTAACGGCGATATACCCAAGGAAGGGCTCGCCCAAATGCGATTTGACATCAATCTCGCCAAGAGACAGGGCCGTGGCGGCGGTTGTATAGGCGGCGGTTCCCGCTCCGAGCAGGAGAGCCAGTGCGAATGTTTTGCCAATTGCAAGGCGAGTAAAGCAAGAAAGAGAATGTGTCATGAAGGCCAAAGATGGGTGATAGGCTTATTGGCACCAACTGTCGACGGCTTGTTTTGCTTCGTCAATCGCGGCGGCGCGTGCGGTATCGTCTAGATATTCGCGTTCACCCGCAGCATTGTAGCGCATGATGCGTCCACTGTTTTGAAGGGTCAGCAAGTTGCTGCGCGCTGAAATGCAGTTGTGTTTCTTGGTTTCCAGGGCTTTCTTTTCCTCGTCGGCCTTTTTTTGAGCTTCCTCAGATTGCTGGAGGCGTTTGCGCAGCTCTAAATCCTTCTGTTCCCAACTTGTATCAGGTGATTGCGCTGGCGAGGAATGGATGTTCAGTTGCTGAATTTTTTGCGCTCCGCTGGAGGGCGGTTGATCGGAGTAATGGACATGCCCATCCTTATCGATCCATCGTGTGATTTCCGCGTGGCATGGTATCGCGAGTAAGGCTAGTGACAATATCAATAGTAGGTGCGATGAAGCCGAAGGCATGTGGCCGCTCCCAAAGAAAGTCGGCGACCGCGAGTGGTCGCCGGTACGCAATTTACTTTGGCATTGCGGTTAATGGATATTTCAATTGCTGAATTCCAAGTTGAGCCATTTCGCTAGCTTGTTTGGCCTGTTTTATGGCCGCAGCATTGTCGCCTTTGGCCGCAGCTTCTTCCGCTTTCTTCAGATCGACCTTCGCCGGGATCCACAAGGCATCATGACTGTTTGCCGCTTTGACGTCAGCTTGGGCTTGGCTGATTGCTTTTGCCGCTTCGGCGCTCATGGCGGCTGGGGCAGCCTGTGGCTTGGCAGCCGCAGTTGTTTTGGTGTCTGGCCCAGAGCTTGTCGCGCAGCCCGAAATGAGTGCGATAAACAGGACGGGGATTAGTTTCTTCATGTCACATACTCCTTAATGGATGTTTGATGTCATTTCTGTGTTGAATGCAGCGGATTTTTGTACCCGCTTCAGGAGTTAAAATAAACGATTTACAAGGTGGACGTCAATTTATTGCGCTGTGCGCTTTATTCGGGTGAGGATTGAGCCGATGCTTGGGCAGGAATATGACGTGCGGCATTTGTTGTCAGAGAGCGCAGAGGCGCGTTTGCCAAGGTTTACCGGGGAGCGCTGAACTCGTATAATAGTTCTTTGGCTCTACAAGGGAATAATAATGCGGATTTTGCAAAAAGCGCTCACTTTCGACGACGTATTGCTCGTCCCCGCCCACTCTGCGATTCTGCCTCGCGATGTGACGCTAAAAACCCAGCTGACCCGAGACATAGAATTGAACATTCCTGTGCTGTCTGCCGCCATGGATACGGTTACCGAGGCGCGCTTGGCGATTGCTATAGCTCAGGAAGGCGGCATCGGCATCGTTCACAAGAATATGACGGCGGCGGCCCAAGCGGCTCAGGTAGCCAAGGTTAAACGCTTTGAAAGCGGTGTCGTAAAAGATCCTATTACCATTTCGCCGACGATGACGGTCCGCGATGTGATAGTGTTGACCCAACAACACAAAATTTCCGGCTTACCGGTGGTGGATAACGGTGTGGTGGTGGGGATTATCACGAATCGCGATTTGCGTTTTGAAAACAATCTCGATCAGCCCGTCAAAAACATCATGACTCCGCGCGACCGCCTGGTGACGGTAAAAGAAGGCGCTAGCCGCGAAGAGGCGATGCAGTTGATGCACCGGCACCGCCTGGAGCGGGTGTTGGTGGTCAACAATCAATTTGAGTTGCGTGGCCTGATTACCGTAAAGGACATCCAAAAGTCCACCGAGCACCCCTTGGCATGCAAAGATAGCCAGGGACGTTTGCGCGTTGGCGCCGCTGTTGGAGTAGGCGAGGGAACGGAAGAGCGTGTTGAACTGCTTTCCGCCTCCGGGGTGGACGTTATCGTGGTGGATACGGCCCACGGCCATTCTCAGGGTGTTTTGGATCGTGTGCGTTGGGTAAAAAAGAATTTTCCGCAGGTGCAAGTTATCGGCGGCAACATTGCCACGGCCGATGCGGCGCGCGCCCTGGCCGATTGCGGCGCGGATGCCGTCAAAGTCGGTATCGGCCCAGGGTCGATTTGCACTACCCGGATCGTGGCCGGTATCGGCGTGCCGCAGATCACCGCCGTGAGCAATGTGGCTGAAGCGCTGCAAGGCAGCGACGTCTGCCTGATCGCCGATGGCGGCATCCGCTATTCTGGTGACATTGCCAAGGCCTTGGCGGCGGGCGCTCATTGCGTCATGCTGGGCGGATTGTTTGCCGGTACCGAAGAGGCGCCAGGCGAGATTGAGTTATTCCAAGGACGTTCCTACAAGTCTTATCGTGGAATGGGCTCTTTGGGCGCGATGCAGCAAGGTTCCAAAGATCGCTATTTTCAGGACGCCGAAAGCAATGCCGACAAACTCGTGCCGGAAGGCGTGGAAGGCCGCGTCCCCTTTAAGGGTAGCGTGCTGGCCGTAATTCATCAACTGATGGGCGGTGTCCGCTCCAGCATGGGTTACCT
>JAIOJO010000481.1 GCA_019911985.1 Sulfuricellaceae bacterium
GCATCAGTTTGGGGGTGCTTAATTTGTTACCCATACCCGTGCTGGATGGCGGGCATTTAATGTATTATATCGCCGAGATGATTAAGGGTAGACCGCTATCCGAAGCGGTCATGGAGCTAGGTCAACGGGTTGGAATGGCAATCCTGCTGATGCTAATGATTTTTGCATTTTACAACGACATAACGCGTCTAATCTCCGGCTGAAAGTAATGAAACTTAAACTAATCGCAGTACTATTAGCGGGTTTGTATAGCTCCGCCGCTAACGCCATGGAACCCTTCGTGGTCAAAGACATCCGTGTCGAAGGGATACAGCGCACCGAGGCCGGAACCGTATTCAATTATCTGCCGGTAAAAGTTGGCGATACCATGAACGACGAGAAGGCCGCTCAAGCCATTAAGGCGCTGTTCGCAACCGGATTTTTTAAGGACGTCAGGCTAGAAGTCGAAAATAACGTGCTTCTCGTGACGGTGCAGGAACGCCCCGCCATTTCTCAAATTGATTTCGTCGGCCTCAAAGAGTTCGATAAAGATAAATTGAAAGAGGGCCTAAAGCAGGTAGGATTAGCCGAATCTAGAATTTTTGATAAATCTTTGCTTGATCGGGCCGAGCAGGAACTAAAAAGGCAGTATTTTAGCCATGGCAAATATGCCGTATCCATTACCACTACGGTAACCCCGCTTGAACGCAATCGAGTGGCCATTCGATTCGATATCGCCGAGGGTGAGGTAGCGAAGATTCGGAAAATCAATATTGTTGGAAACAAGGCCTATAAGGAAAGCGAATTGCTCGATCAATTCGTACTTTCTTCGCCAGGATGGTTGTCTTGGTGGACCAAAAACGATCAGTACTCAAAGCAGAAACTTGCCGCCGACTTGGAAAATTTGCGATCATTTTACCTCGACCGAGGATACTTGGAATTCAATATTAATTCCACGCAAATTTCAATAACTCCAGATAAAACAGACATTTATATAACAATAAACCTTACTGAAGGTCCGCGATATACAATCTCCGATATTAAGGTAGCGGGGGAGACATTAATACCTGAAGCGGAACTTCGTTCGTTAATCAAGCTCAAGGCGGGCGATGTCTTCTCACGCAAAAAATTAACCGAGTCAAACAAGCTGATCGGGGATCGGCTCGGCAATGATGGATATGCCTTTGCCAACGTCAACGCAGTGCCCGAGTTGGATAAGGAAAAGCACCTTGCTGCCTTTACCTTTTTGATTGATCCGGGCCGCCGAGTCTATGTTCGCC
>JAIOJO010000482.1 GCA_019911985.1 Sulfuricellaceae bacterium
TTTCCGGTGTGTCCGCCACCGGCGTGTTCATGAACACCAGCCGCACGCGATGACCGAAAATCGTCAAGCCTGCGGCTACCCGCATCGCCTCGGCATGGTCGCGCCGCCCGAGGAGTAGAATCGTTTTGATATCCCTCGTCATATTCCGCCTTAAATCGCGACGACCCTGGACGCGGTCGCGAGCAGGGCGCTGTGGTTGGTTTGGCTACCGAGTTCAACGGGGCAGTTCTTCCCCGCCATGAAGCGCTGCCAGGAATGCTCGCAGGCAAGTGCCGGGCTTGCCGCGGCCATCAGGCTTAGTACCCTGCTGTCGGCCAGCAGATGGACGCCATCGTTGGTAAAAAAACAACCCCACTCAGCCCCCTTCCTGATGCAAGCTTGGGCCAGCGATGTCAAAATATCGGCGCCCTGCCCAGTCGATACCACAAACAACAGATCCACGTTATCGGCTCCTTTTGCCCAGATAGAAAAAACCCGCCGACAGAACCGCCAAGATGGCAAAGAACGCCAGCAGATCCGAGTCCGTCCGTCCGTCGGGCAGTCTGGCCACATGCGCCGGAAAAGCGTCAGGGTAAGCTACGGAATCCAGCGGCAGGCCCGGGTGGTTCGCCCAATCCGACCAGCCGTCCGGAAGCACCCGCGCATCCGCGCCGGCCCCTGCCCGCAACAGGGTAAAATAGGCAACCGACTCAAAGGGGCTGTCGCCATACGCGACCAGTCCGCCGCGCGGAGGAATCTGCACTATCCCCGAGGCTATTTGCGCGCGCACCTTGACCATCGGCAAGGATTGCGCCCCCGGCAAATGGCCGCCGCGCATGGCCCGGATTCGCTCTCCCCAGTACTCGTCCTCGTTGCGCCCATCCAGCACTAACGGCGGATGGGCTGCCGCCAATTCTTGCGCCAGTTCGCCGCGCAAGACGATCCGGTTTTCGCGCACGGCGCCCTGGTAAATCGGATGGCGCGTCATGCCACGGCCTATGCCCTGACCCATTTGGTCCTGGCTCAAGCCCGCGCCTGCAGAGACCGGGACGGTGAGAATCGAGACGCGGAACTGGCCGCATAGATACAGCATGCCCGCGACGAAATCCCGCCCGCTCGGATCATCGCCCACCACCAGCACAGGCGCCTTCTCCGACAATCCGGCGGTACCCAAAAGCCAATAAATTTCGCGGAAGCTCGCAAGACGCCCGTGGGGGCCGAGAAAATCGGCGGCGGGGAGGCAGCGGGCGCCGCGCACGGTTCGGCGCAAGCAGGCCTGCTCCGGCCGGGCATCCACTATCGTCGTGCCGCTGGGCAAACGGGCCGCGTTGCCGATGTAACCGAAGGCGTCGGAAGCCCGGCTTTCCGTGACCGGCAACAGTCCCAGCACGGCAAGGAAAATCGGGAAAAACCAGGCGCCTCCCATGTCAGCATCCGCCAAACCGGTGTTCGCCGCTGTCCACCGCAGCAGTCCCTTTGGGCGCGGGCGGATGTTCGATGTAGTAACCCACCAAATCCGTGACCGATACCGTCCCATAGGGGCTGCCCAAGTCGATATCCGGCATGCTTTCCATGGGCTGCGGCGTTTTCGACTTGGCCAGCTCGGCGGTCGGAACGGCGGCATGGCGGTACAGTATCGCGGACAGCCCGAACACGATGCTCAGGGCGGCTATCCAAAAAATCAGAATGTCTTTTTTCATCGCGAACGCCCTCAGAATACGTCCTTGGTCAGACAAAGATAAGTGAGGTAGAAAGCCAGTACGAATAGGGCTATCTGCAGAATGGTCGTGAAATCCAGAGTCATGGTTTGTCCTTTCCGGTGTAGTGCCTGGCCAGGGTGTTCACGTCGAGCGGTTTGCCGTCGAGCGGATTGATGACCGGCGGCGTAAAGTAAGGCACCCCGGCCCGCGTGGCGCGGAGATAATCCGGCTGTT
>JAIOJO010000048.1 GCA_019911985.1 Sulfuricellaceae bacterium
CGCGGCCGTTTTCCTGCCGAATTATTTGCGGAGAACGCGCCAGTTCATCCTCCGCCAATATGCGAGATTCGTTGAGAAAGGGGCCAATAGAGCTCATGGGGATGCTGGGGATGGCGGTATCGGTGTTTTGACTGCGGACCCGTGGGCTAAGCTTGACGGTTTCCAGCACGGGATTTGGCTCCAAGCGCAGGACAGGAGTGTCGCCGGATTTAGTAAGCACGACGACATCGCCAGGGTAAATTCGATGAGGATTTTTGATTTGATCCCGGTTCATGCGCCATAATTGAGGCCATTGCCAAGGACTATCCAAATAGCGACTGGAAATTCCCCACAGGGTGTCCCCTTTCGTAACCACGTAACGCTCCGGCGCCGTGCTTTTCAGCGTGACCTCGCTTGCCGTCGCAAGCGAACCCGCGAGAAACAGAGGGAGAAAAACCGAGAGGATGATTTTTTTTGGCATGGGCGGTTCCGATCTGAATGGGATGGGCGCGGGAAACTTGCGTTAATGTAATGATGTCGAATTCGACGGAATCGAAATTAATTCTGCATGGAATCAGTTAAATAAGCAAGCTGATATGGCTATTCTCAAAATATTGCACTACCCGGATAAACGGCTCCATACCGTGGCAGCACCCGTGGCTCAAGTCGACAATGCGATACGCCGTTTGATCGACGATATGGGGGAAACCATGTATGCCGCGCCCGGCATCGGCTTGGCGGCAACGCAGGTGAATGTCCACAAACAAATTATCGTGATCGATGTATCCGAAAGCGGTAGCCGGCTACAAACATTCATCAATCCGCAAATCACCGCCAGCGAGGGCCAAGCGGAGCGCGAGGAAGGCTGTTTATCCGTCCCTGGAATTTTCGATACAGTCACGCGTGCAGCCAAGGTAACGGTACAAGCCCTGGATCGCGACGGCAATCCGTTTACCTTGGATGCGGAAGGTTTGCTCGCCGTGTGTATTCAGCATGAAATCGATCACCTTCATGGCAAGGTCTTTGTCGACTATTTATCCCGGCTCAAGCAGACACGGATTAAAACCCGCCTCCTGAAGCATTTGCGCGAGACTATGTAGTGAAAATAATCTTTGCCGGAACGCCGGAATTTGCCCGTACGGCGCTTGCCGCGCTGCTTGCCGCCGGACACGAGGTGGTGCTGGTACTCACCCAGCCGGATAGGCCGGCCGGGCGAGGCATGAAGCTAACGATGAGTCCGGTTAAAGCCTTGGCCTTAGCGCACGGCCTAGCCGTAAGCC
>JAIOJO010000483.1 GCA_019911985.1 Sulfuricellaceae bacterium
GAAATGGTGATGCCGGGCGACAACGTCTCGGTCACGATCGCCTTGATCGCACCGGTGGCGATGGAAGAAGGACTGCGCTTTGCGATCCGCGAAGGTGGCCGTACTGTGGGCGCCGGCGTGGTGGCGAAGATTATCGAGTAAGCTAGGGATGTGAATGGGTGATGGTCTGTTATTCACCCTTCACCCATGACACATTACCCATTATTTAGGCAAAGACATGCAAAATCAGAAAATCCGTATCCGCCTCAAGGCATTTGATTATCGCCTCATCGATCAGTCGGCGATGGAAATCGTTGAAACCGCAAAACGTACCGGCGCTGTGGTAAAGGGCCCTGTTCCTTTGCCTACCCGTATCGAGCGCTTCGACTTGCTGCGTTCGCCGCACGTTAACAAGACATCGCGGGATCAAATGGAGATTCGTACACATCTGCGCTTGATGGATATCATCGACCCAACTGAAAAAACAGTCGACGCGTTGATGAAACTGGATCTTCCTGCTGGTGTGGATGTCGAAATTAAATTGTAATTGATGTATACTTGCGCGTTTTTACGAGCGCGCTCGCAAGAAAAGCTCAGGGTGTGAACTTTTGGGCCATATGAAACATTGCCGATCAATCGCAATCGGCCTTGAATGAAGGAAAATAATATGAGTATCGGACTTGTCGGTCGCAAGATTGGCATGACCCGCATCTTCACCGAAGATGGGCAATCCATTCCGGTGACTGTGTTGGACGTGTCCAATAATCGCGTTGCGCAGATCAAAACCCCCGAGGTTGATGGTTACGCCGCGCTCCAGCTCGCCGTAGGCGAGCGTCGCGCTAGTCGCGTCACTGAGCCGCTCAAGGGTCACTATGCTAAAGCAGGCATAGAGGCAGGGCGCGCGCTCAAAGAATTCTCTGTCACGGCTGATGAGCTGAGCCAGTTCCAAGCGGGTTCGGTCATTACCGCTGAGATTTTCCAAGTAGGTCAGATGGTTGACGTTACCGGCACCTCTCAAGGTAAGGGTTTCGCTGGTGTTATCAAACGTCACAATTTCCGCTCTAATCGCGCGAGTCATGGTAACTCCTTGTCCCATCGTTCCGCGGGTTCGATTGGTATGGCACAGGACCCTGGTCGGGTTTTCCCCGGCAAGCGTATGGCGGGCCAGATGGGCGCTACGAAAAGCACGGTGCAGAATTTGGAAATCGTGCGTGTCGATGCCGAGCGCCAATTGCTGCTGATCAAGGGCGGTGTTCCCGGCTCCAAGGGCGGCGATGTGATCGTGCGTCCTAGTGTGAAAGCGGGGGCATAATGGATCTTAAGTTGATTGATGACAAGGGTCAGGAAACGGCAAAACTTCCTGCATCCGATGTGTTATTTGGCCGCGACTACAATCAAGATTTGGTGCATCAAGTCGTTATTGCCTACCAAGCCAATGCGCGCAGCGGTAACCGGGCGCAAAAAACTCGCGCCGAAGTGGCAAAGAGTACCCGTAAGCCTTGGCGCCAAAAGGGTACTGGCCGTGCCCGTGCCGGTATGGCAAGCAGCCCGATCTGGCGCGGCGGCGGTATGACCTTCCCGAATAGCCCGGACGAGAACTTCACGCATAAGGTCAATAAGAAAATGTATCGTGCCGGCATGTGCTCGATTCTTTCCGAATTGGCGCGCCAGGGCCGTATTTCCGTGGTTGACGATTTGATGGTCGATACGCCTAAAACTAAAGCCTTGGCCGAAAAGGTCAAGAAAATGGGTTTTGGCGATGTGCTGATTGTTACGGACAACTTGGACGAGAATCTTTATTTGTCATCGCGCAATTTGACCAATGTAATGGTTATTGAGCCTCATCATGTCGATCCGGTCAGTCTGGTGCGTTTCTCCCATGTGCTGATGACTCGCGATGCGGTTAAGAAATTCGAGGAGTGGCTGTCATGACGAAAACTCAGCAATTTAGCGAAGAGCGCCTGATGCAAGTTTTGCTTGCTCCCGTGGTGTCCGAAAAAAGCACGATGATGGCGGATAAGCACGAGCAAGTGGCGTTCAAGGTTGTTGCGGATGCGACCAAGCCTGAAATCCAGGCCGCTGTCGAACTGATGTTCAAGGTCAAGGTTGACGCCGTACAGGTGGTCAACGTGAAAGGTAAGCAGAAGCGTTTTGGTCGCACGATCGGCCAGCGTAAGGGCTGGAAGAAGGCGTATGTTTGCCTGATGCCGGGCCAGGAAATTAACTTTTCGACCGGCGCGTAGGAGGATTGAATAATGGCAATTGTTAAAGTTAAACCTACCTCGGCCGGTCGTCGCTCCTTGGTTAAAATAGTTACTCCGGGTCTGCATAAAGGTGTGCCGATTGCGGCATTGGTTGAGAGTCAGTCGAATTCTGGCGGTCGCAATACGTATGGCAGGATTACGACGCGCCATAAGGGCGGCGGACACAAGCAGCATTATCGCATGGTCGATTTCGTTCGCAGCAAGGACGGCGTGCCGGCCAAGGTCGAGCGTATTGAGTACGATCCGAACCGCACGGCTCACTTGGCCTTGCTGTGTTATACGGACGGCGAGCGTCGCTATATCATCGCCCCGAAGGGTGTTACTGTCGGGATGCAACTGATTAGCGGCTCCGAAGCTCCGATCAAGGTCGGCAACACGCTTCCGCTGCGCAATATTCCGGTTGGAACCACGATTCATTGTATCGAGATGAAGCCAGGCAAAGGCGCGCAAATTGCGCGTTCCGCCGGCACTTCGGTTCAGTTGCTTGCTAGAGAGGGTATTTATGCCCAGCTACGCTTGCGCTCTGGCGAGATTCGCAAAGTACACATTGATTGCCGGGCAACAATAGGCGAAGTCGGTAATTCGGAGCACAGCTTGCGTTCCATCGGTAAAGCCGGTGCGAATCGCTGGCGCGGCATTCGTCCGACCGTCCGCGGTGTGGCAATGAATCCATGCGATCACCCGCACGGCGGTGGTGAAGGTAAAACGGCGGCCGGACGCCATCCGGTTAGCCCATGGGGTACCCAGACCAAGGGTTACCGCACTCGTCGAAACAAGCGTACTGCGAGCATGATTGTTCGCCGTCGTCATGGCAAATAAGGGGTAGCTAATGGCTCGTTCGATTAAAAAAGGTCCGTTTGTTGATGCCCACCTGCTGAAAAAAGTTGAAGCGGTGCGTGCTACAAGTGACAAACGACCCATCAAGACATGGTCGCGTCGCTCTACAGTTTTGCCTGATTTCGTAGGCTTAACTATTGCGGTGCATAACGGTAAGCAACATATTCCCGTTTTTATCAATGAAAATATGGTCGGGCATAAGCTTGGCGAATTTTCCCTGACGCGTACCTTTAAAGGTCATGCGGCAGACAAAAAAGCGAAGCGATAGGAGGTCATGGTGAGAGTATCGTCTGTTTTACGTGGCGTCCGGCTATCTGCACAAAAGGGTCGTCTTGTGGCCGATCAGATTCGCGGTTTGCCAGTCGACAAGGCTTTGAGCGTATTGGCTTTTAGTCCTAAAAAAGGTGCGCAAATCATTAAGAAGGTTCTGGATTCGGCCATTGCGAATGCTGAGCATAATGAGGGTGCAGACATTGATGAATTGAAGGTCGCTACCATTTTAGTGGATGAGGGGTCTGTGATGAAGCGGTTCCGTGCCCGTGCTAAAGGGCGTGGCGCTCGTATTCTAAAACCAACCTGCCATATCACAGTTGTTGTGGGCGATTAAGGGAAGAGTTATGGGACAGAAAATAAATCCAATAGGCTTTCGCCTTGCTGTGTTGCGTAATTGGACCTCTAAGTGGTACGCGAATAGCAAGAACTTTGCCGGAATGTTGAATGACGACGTAAAAGTTCGTGCTTTTCTAAAGAAAAAGCTTGCTCATGCGGCGGTATCAAAAATTGAAATCGAACGTCCGGCGCGCAACGCGAAGATAACGATTCATAGCGCGCGTCCCGGTGTGGTTATCGGCCGGAAGGGCGAGGATATTGAGCTGCTGAAGAAAGACTTGCAGAAATTGATGGGTATTCCTGTGCATCTCAATATTGAAGAGGTGCGCAAACCCGAAATCGATGCCCAGTTGATCGCCGAAAACATTGCGAGCCAGCTTGAAAAGCGCGTTATGTTCCGCCGGGCGATGAAGCGTTCTATGCAAAATGCAATGCGCTTAGGTGCTTTAGGTATCAAAATTATGAGTGCCGGTCGTTTGAATGGAATTGAGATCGCTCGTACGGAATGGTATCGGGAAGGCCGCGTTCCATTGCATACGCTGCGTGCCGATATCGATTATGGTTTTGCTGAAGCAAATACAACCTATGGCATTATCGGGATTAAAACCTGGGTGTATAAGGGTGAATCGTTAGGTAAAGGCGAGGCTGCTTTGCCTGATACTGAGAAGAAATCCAGAAAGTCGGGAGCTAAGCATGTTGCAGCCAGCTAAACAAAAATTTCGTAAGCAGCATAAAGGCCGCAATACAGGAACGGCTACTCGCGGAACTAAAGTTAATTTCGGTGAATTCGGCCTAAAGGCAACAGGGCGCGGTCGGCTGACTGCGCGTCAAATCGAGGCGGCACGCCGAGCGATGACGCGTCATATCAAGCGCGGTGGGCGTATTTGGATACGTATTTTCCCGGATAAGCCTATTAGCAAAAAACCAGCCGAAGTGCGCATGGGTAACGGTAAAGGTAATCCGGAGTACTATGTGGCCGAAATCCAGCCCGGTAAGGTGCTGTATGAAATGGATGGCGTGGATGAAACGATAGCCCGTGAGGCTTTCCGTTTGGCGGCCTCAAAGTTGCCTATTTCTACTATTTTCGTAACGCGTCAAATAGGTGGTTGAGATGAAAGCGAGCGAGTTGAGAATTAAATCTCTAGATGAGGTTAAAGGCGAACTAAAAGAGTTGCTGCGAGCTCAGTTTGCCATGCGTATGCAGATTGC
Organism: Sulfuricellaceae bacterium; assembly: GCA_019911985.1. GTDB lineage: Bacteria > Pseudomonadota > Gammaproteobacteria > Burkholderiales > UBA9220 > JAIOJO01. The sequence continues at coordinate 4,899 of JAIOJO010000483.1, forward strand.
TACCCAGCAAAGCACTAAGGTCGATCAGCTAGGTAAGGTTCGTAAGGATATCGCGCGTGCCCGCACGATTATTGGCGAAAAGGCGAAGCAATTATGAGTGAAGCTAAGGTTGTTCGAACGCTGACTGGTCGTGTCGTTAGCGAAAAGATGGATAAGACGGTAACCGTCTTAGTTGAGCGTAAAGTTAAACACCCTCTGTATGGTAAAGTTATACGTCGCTCGAAGAAATATCATGCGCACGATGAAAATAACGAATTTCATGAGGGTGACCTGGTGCTGATCGAAGAGTGCCGTCCTTTGGCTAAGACCAAGTCGTGGCGTGTGAGTCAATTGATTGAAAAGAGCCGTATTGTCTAAACCTGTTGCATCGATGATGTAATATATATATAATTCTCCCTTTTCCCAGATCAGGTCGCAATCTCGCGGTTGCGGCGCAAACCCAAAACTGACCGTCGGAATACATTGCGAGTAAAAGCGTGATGGGGGCGGATTAAGTTGGAGAGTATAAATGATTCAAATGCAATCAGTGCTGGACGTTGCTGATAACACGGGTGCCCGTTCTGTAATGTGCATCAAAGTGTTGGGCGGCTCCAAGCGTCGCTACGCCGGTATCGGCGACATCATTAAAGTCAGCATAAAAGATGCGGCACCCCGTGGGCGTGTAAAAAAGGGTGATGTCTACAATGCGGTTGTCGTTCGCACGGCTAAAGGCGTTCGTCGGCCCGATGGTTCTTTGGTCAAATTCGACGGCAATGCCGCTGTGCTTCTCAACGCCAAGCTTGAGCCGATTGGTACGCGTATCTTTGGCCCGGTGACGCGCGAGTTGCGTACCGAGCGTTTCATGAAAATCGTGTCGCTGGCACCTGAAGTACTGTAGGAGCAATCATGCACAAAATTCGTAAAGGTGATGACGTTGTGGTTATCACAGGTAAAGATAAGGGCAAGCGTGGATCCGTTCTCGATGTTCTAGTCTCGGGAAAGGTGCTGGTCGAGGGTGTTAACCGCGTAAAAAAGCATCAGAAGCCTAACCCAATGAAGCAAGTTACGGGTGGTATCGTTGAGAAAGAGATGCCGGTTGATAGGTCTAATGTTGCGCTGTTCAACGCGGCGGCAAAAAAAGCCGATCGAGTTGGAGTTAAAATGCTGGAAGACGGGCGTAAAGTGCGCTACTTCAAGTCTAACGGCGAAGTCATCGACGCGTAAGGAGCGGGTGAATGTCACGTTTGCATGATTATTACAAGACCACGGTGATTAAGCAGTTAACCGATCAGTTCGGTTACAAGTCGCCGATGGAAGTTCCGAAAATTGAGAAAATCACACTCAATATGGGTGTGGGCGAGGCTGTTGCTGATAAAAAAGTGATGGACCATGCTGTTTCCGATATGGAAAAGATTTCTGGCCAGAAGGTGATGGTTACGATGTCGCGGAAGTCGATTGCTGGATTTAAGATTCGCGATAACTATCCGGTCGGCTGTATGGTTACCCTTCGCCGTGATCGTATGTATGAGTTTCTTGATCGCCTCGTTACCGTTGCGATTCCTCGTATACGTGATTTTCGCGGCTTGTCTGGTAAGTCCTTTGATGGGCGCGGTAATTACAACATGGGTGTTCGTGAGCAGATCATTTTCCCTGAAGTTGAGTACGATAAGATCGATGTGTTGCGTGGTATGAATATCACAATTACCACCACCGCAAAAAATGACGAAGAAGCGCGGGCATTGCTAGCAGCGTTTAAATTCCCGTTTAGGAACTGAGGTTGATATGGCAAAAAAATCGGTTATCAATCGCGAGCTGAAGCGCCGTGTAACGGTAAAGAAGTTTGCCGCAAAACGCGCAGCCTTGATTGCGGTGATCAATGATACAAAGCAGGGTGACGAAGAGCGCTACGCCGCTCGGCTTAAGCTGCAGCAACTGCCAAGGGATTCGAGTCCAGTGCGTTTGCGTAATCGTTGTGCATTAACGGGGCGTCCACGTGGCGTGTTCAGAAAATTCGGGTTGGCTCGTGGCAAGTTGCGTGAACTTGCTATGCGCGGTGAAGTGCCCGGTATGACTAAAGCTAGCTGGTAGCGGGAGAGAATCATGAGTATGTCTGATCCGATCGCTGATATGTTGACGCGTATTCGCAATGCACACCGAGCCGATAAACTTACGACCTTGATGCCATCGTCAAAAGTTAAGGTATCGATTGCCAAAGTATTAAAGGATGAGGGTTACATAGACGACTTCGCCGTAGTGGTCGAGTCGGGTAAGCCTGTGCTGGAGGTCAAGCTGAAATATTATGCTGGCCGCCCCGTCATTGAGAAGCTGGTGCGTGTAAGTCGCCCTGGTTTGCGTATTTATAAGGGTTGCGACGAAATACCGAAGGTAATGAATGGCTTAGGTGTGGCTATCGTTTCGACTTCCAAAGGTGTGATGACAGATCGCAGTGCACGTGCAGCCGGTATCGGCGGCGAAGTCCTGTGTATCGTGGCGTAGTGAGGTAAAGAATGTCTCGAGTTGCTAAAAACCCGGTAATTATACCTTCTGGTGTTGATGTGAAAATCGCGTCAGGCGAGATTTTCGTGAAGGGCCCGTTGGGAAGCTTGAAGCAGCGTGCTTTGGAGAGCGTCGTGATAGAGATTGAGGGGTCCAGTGTTCTGTGTAAGGCCCAAGACGAAAGCATCAAGGCAAACGCGATGTCCGGAACGATGCGTGCATTGCTCGCCAATATGGTTCATGGCGTGTCCAAGGGCTACGAAAAAAAGTTGACACTGGTCGGTGTTGGTTACCGGGCTCAAGGTAAGGGCGACTCAGTCAGCTTGTCTCTTGGCTTCTCGCATCCCGTTGAACACAAGATGCCTGATGGTGTTAAGGTTGAGACTCCGACGCAGACTGAAATTGTTGTGAAGGGTATCGATAAGCAAGTGGTTGGTCAGGTTGCCGCAGAAATTCGCGCATATCGCAGGCCTGAACCCTATAAGGGTAAGGGTGTTCGTTATGCTGACGAAGTGGTGATCCTGAAAGAAACCAAGAAGAAATAGAGGCTGATATATGGATAAGAAACAAACCCGTCTGCGCAGGTCACGTAAAACCCGTGCCAAGGTTGCAGAGCTTAAGGTTAATCGCTTAACAGTGTTCCGTAGCAACTGCCATATTTATGCTCAGATTATTGATGCCAGTGGTAGCCAGGTGCTGACCAGCGCTTCCACGGTCGAGGCTGCGCTGCGCAAGGAATTGGCTAATGGCGGTAATGTTAGCGCCGCAGTGGCGGTCGGTAAATTGATTGCAGAAAAAGCAAAGGGTCTGGGTATTGACAAGGTTGCTTTTGATCGTGCTGGTTTTAAATACCATGGTCGCATTAAGGCGCTTGCAGATTCGGCCCGCGAAAATGGCTTGGTGTTCTAAGAGAGGCTTGAAGAACTATGGCAAAAGTTGAGATGGAAGAACGTGGTGACGGCCTAGCCGAAAAGATGGTTGGCGTTAACCGTGTCACCAAAGTTGTTAAGGGCGGTCGTATCATGAGTTTTGCAGCGCTGACGGTTGTTGGCGATGGCGACGGCTCCATTGGCATGGGCAAAGGAAAGGCAAGGGAAGTTCCGGTTGCGGTGCAAAAGGCAATGGATGAGGCACGGCGCAATATGGTCAAAGTATCCTTGAAGAATGGCACTTTGCACCACGCAGTTGTGGGCTCCCATGGCGCTGCTAAGGTTTATATGCAACCGGCTTCAGAGGGTACCGGTATCATTGCTGGTGGTCCAATGCGCGCCGTATTTGAAGTTATGGGCGTGCATAATGTATTGGCGAAATGCATTGGTTCGGCGAATCCGTACAATGTTGTCCGCGCTACAATTAACGGTCTCAAGGCGATGAATACTCCGTCTGAAGTGGCCGCTAAGCGTGGTAAAAGTATCGACGAAATCTTGGGGTGATTCATGGCTAAGGCTCAACAATCCAAAACGATTAAAGTTACGCTGGTTAAAAGCCTAATTGGAACCCGTGATTACCATCGCTGTTCTGTGCGTGGTCTCGGTCTCCGTAAGTTGAATCAGACTGTCGAGGTTGAAGATACACCGTCCATACGCGGCATGATCAACCGGGCTAATTTTCTCCTGAAGTGCGAAGAGTGAAATATGCAACTAAATACAATTAAACCTGCTGAAGGCAGTAAGCGTAATCGTCGACGTGTAGGCCGCGGTATTGGTAGCGGCTTAGGTAAAACCTGTGGCCGCGGCCACAAGGGCCAGAAATCTCGCGCCGGCGGTTTTCACAAAGTGGGCTTCGAAGGCGGTCAGATGCCTCTGCAACGCCGCTTGCCTAAGCGCGGTTTCTTCTCGTTGACCAAATATTTAACAGAAGAAGTGAATTTATCCGATCTGAATAGATTGCCGGTTGATGTGATTGACTTCCTCGCGTTGAAACAAGCTGGCCTGTTATCGGAAAGCACTACGGCTGTTAAGGTCATACTGTCCGGTGAAATTTCACGTGCCGTTACGCTTCAAGGCATACGCGCCACCAAGGGTGCGTTGGCGGCTATCGAAGCTGCTGGCGGCAAAGTAGAAGCGTAGGGGCTCTGATTGTCTCAAGCAAAGCAATTGTCGGGTTTGGCCGGATCGAAGCTGGGTGATCTGAAGAAACGCCTACTGTTCGTGGTTGGCGCGCTGATTGTTTATCGTATCGGCGCCCATATTCCTGTACCAGGAATCGATC
>JAIOJO010000484.1 GCA_019911985.1 Sulfuricellaceae bacterium
CCCTCGCGGGCTTATCGCCTCAACCCTCCACCCGCAAGGGGTAGGCCGTGGTTGTAAAACCGATAAATCGGCAACAACCACGCTCCGGGCCGGTGGCAAGCGGGTCCCAGGGCTTTGTTGCGGGCCGCTTATTGGGAATAAGCAAACCGCGCAACCCGCGTCGCGCCCTGAAACCCGCTTGCCACCGGCGCGGGTTCAGGATTTATTAAAACAGCTTCTTAATCTTCCAGCCGATGAGATTCCTCGCCAGGCAAACCTGTTTCATGGTCTATCCAATCCGAGATGCCGAGTTCGGCTTCCGCCTGTTCCAGCGTTTCGCCGGGCTCGTAATCGGACTCATCGTTGTAGTCCATATCTCCCACGGCATCCATCAATGAGGAGAAAGGGCCGTATACCACCTCAGTCTCCTTATCTTGCCAGTAAAATCCATCCGGGCGTTCGATGATGCGAGCCTCATCATAATGAGCGGGCGTTTCGGGAATGGTCGGCATAGCAAGCTCCTACAGACTGTCGGCGGACAAGATGAAAATCCTGTTACCATTTCTTTTTATCACCTCGCACCGAATTTGACCAGCAATTGTGCAAAACCAATCGACGCCGGCTCCGAAGCCAGACTTATGGAATCCTGATTTTCTGCTCTGCTCGCCGATGATGGCTCCCCTGCATCGCGCCGGAAGCGCCATACACACCCCCGACTGGCCGACCCTAGCACAATTGCAGCAGGAATTGATACGCGCGCCCCAGACGATCCGCTGCGCCAGCGGCCAGCCCCTCCGCTTCGTTCCCCAAGCGGCGAATCCGGTTCGATTTGAAGAACGCTACGAACCCCGCGCCTACCTCGCGGGAGAAGTGCAAACTCGCACGAAGAATTGGCACGACTTGTTCAATGCCCTGGTTTGGATGACTTTTCCCCGCACCAAGGCGGCGCTGAACCGCCGCCATTACATGGCCGCCACGGCGGAAGCCGCCTCGCCCGGCAACCGCAGCCGATCCCGCGACGCCTTTACGCTCTTCGACGAAAGCGGCGTAGCCATAGCCTGCAGCCGGTCGCAACTGGCCGATCTGCTGCATGCATTTCGCTGGCAAGAATTATTTTGGGAGCGGCGCGCGGAAGTCGTCAGCCACATGAATTTCGTCCTGTTCGGCCACTCGCTCTACGAAAAAGCGCTCGCGCCCTACATCGGCTTGACCGGACACGGACTGGTGTTTTTGCTTGAAGATGGCTTTCACGCGTTGCCTGAAGCCGAACGCCTGACCCAACTTGACGGTCTGATGGCGGATTACTTCAATGCCGAAGCGGGGGACGATTTCAACCCGAGCCAACTCGCGCCCGTTCCCCTGCTCGGCATTCCCGGCTGGTGGGCGGGCAATCGAGCCGCCGAATTCTATGCCGACACGCGCTATTTCCGGCCCGGCCGCCGTAGCGGCAGGCCGCGCTAGAAGGTTTCGTCTTCCCGCAAATAACGCCATTTCCCCACCGGCAGATCGCCCAACAGCACCTTGCCGATGCGGATGCGCTTTAAGCCCACCACTTTCAAGTCGACCAATTCGCACATGCGGCGAATTTGGCGTTTCTTCCCTTCGGTCAGGATAAAACGCAACTGATCCCGATTCTGCCAGCTCACCTGGGCCGGCTTGAGTTTTTCATCGTCCAGGCTCAATCCGTAATTGAGCAGCCGCAGGCCCTGCGGAGATAGGCTGCCCTGCACCCGCACCAAGTATTCCTTTTCGATCTCGGAGTCCGCGCCGATCAAATGCTTGGCGATGCGTCCATCCTGGGTCAGCACCAATAGCCCCTGTGAGTCGATATCCAGCCGGCCTGCCGGCGCCAAGCCGATCAGATGGGCGGGGGAAAAGCGCAGCGGCACGCGATCGTCCCGGTAGCGGTTATCCGCGGCAATCAAGCTTACGGCGGCCTGATAGCCTTTTTCCGGCTGGGCGGAAACATAGCCGACCGGTTTATTCAGCAAGAAGGTGACGCGTTGCGTCTGCTGTACCTGGGCTTGCTTGGCCAGCGTAATGCTTTGGCCTGGGTCTACCTTGCTGCCAAGCACGTTCACCTGCTCGCCGTCGACGTAAACCCAGCCGCGCTCGATATACACATCGGCTTCCCGGCGCGAGCATAGGCCGCGCTCCGACATCAGTTTGGAGAGGCGAACTTTTTCCATGGCAGGCGTATCAGCGCGTAAGCGCTTCGCGTGCTAGCGCAGCGCCAGCAATTCCACTTCGAACACCAGCGACGCATTCGGCGGAATGACGCCGCCGGCCCCACGCGCGCCGTAACCCAGTCGGGGCGGAATGGTCAATTTCCGCACGCCGCCGACTTTCATGCCTTGCACGCCTTCGTCCCAACCGCGGATCACATGGCCCGCTCCCAATGGAAACTGGAAGGGCTGGTTACGATCCTTGCTCGAATCGAACTTAGTGCCGTCGGTCAGCCAGCCGGTGTAATGCACTTCAACCGTCTGCCCGGCCACGGCCGTTTCGCCCGAGCCTTCGCTCAGGTCTTCGTAAACCAGCCCGCTTTCGTTGCTCACTTCAGCCATATCGTCTACTCCCGCATCGTTTTTGAATTCGCCATTATAACGCGTCGGCGCCGGGACGACGCCTACTTCAGCGGCGCCGCATCCATCCCGCAAGAACCGGTTTACGCTCTTTTTACCAAATGGAAAATTGGGCTTGTTTCGTGCGGCCCCCAAGCGCCAACATGGCTTTAGCCAATTTGGGTATACTACAATGCAAGTCTTACAGGCTATCGCTTGGCTTACGAAAAGGAGCGGGGAGTGGACAACATCGAACAAGCACCGGACATAACGGCTTTTTTGGCTTCGTCTATCCATGATATGAAAAACTCGATTAGCGTGTTGATCAACTTCATGGAAGACCAGTTGGCCGACATCGAGACCCAAGACTCCCCCGCACTCCGGAAAATGGCTCCGATGCTGTATGAAGTCAAGCGCGTCAACAGCAATTTGATCCAGTTGCTGACCATCTACAAAGTCGGCAACACCGTCTATCCATTCGACCTTACCGAGAATTCCCTGGGTGAATTCATGGAAGACATCCTCTCCCAGAGCAAACACTTGCTGGATTATCAGGGCATCCAAATGGAATGCGAATTCGATCCAGACTTGTACTGGTACTTCGACCGTGAACTGGTGTCGGGCGTAATCTCCCATGCCCTCAACAACTCCGCCCATTACACCCAGAACAAGCTGCGCCTAAGCGCGCATCAAACCGATGCCGGGCTGGAATTCCATATAGAGGACAACGGCCAGGGTTATCCGCCCAGCGTACTGGAAACCGGCCACGCCATCGAGCAAGGCGTCAACTTCTCCACGGGCAGCACGGGCCTCGGGCTTTACTTCTCCTCGATGGTGGCGAAAATGCACAAGAATCAAGGCAAAACAGGCTCCATCACGCTGAAAAACGGCGGCGCTTATGGCGGCGGCTGCTTTATTCTGCGGTTACCTTAAGCGATAGGGCACACGCCAATGGCTATTATTTCCGACGCATCCTCTCTTTTCTCAAGCAAAAGCTTTCTCATCGTTGACGATTTTCAGGGTATGCGCTCCATGATGCGCGAAATGCTGAAAGCTTTCGGCGCCAAGGATATCGACATGTGTTCCAACGGCAGCGAAGCCATCGCCCAAATCGGAAAAAGCAAATACGACGTCGTCCTTTGCGACTACAACCTCGGCAGCGGGAGAAACGGCCAGCAAGTTCTGGAAGAAGCCAAGTTCCGCAACCTGATCGGCCCCTCCACCGCCTGGATCATGGTAACGGCGGAAAAAACCTCGGAAATGGTGCTGGGCGCGGCGGAATATACGCCGGACGACTACATCATCAAGCCGATCAACGAAACCACGATCAAAACCCGCATTCTCAAGGCCATGGCCAAAAAAGAGGCTCTTTTCGATATTGAAAAAGCCGCCAAGGCCAAAAACCACACGAAGGCCCTTGCACTGTGCGACGAGCAATTGAAAAACGCGGGAAGCAACACCACTGAGCTGCTGCGGATAAAAACCAATTTACTGCTGTCCACGAGCCATTACGAGGGCGCAAAACAATTATTCGAACAGATACTGGCGGTACGGGATGTGCCTTGGGCAAAAACCGGCTTGGCTAAGGTCTACTTTCAAACCGCCGACTACGACACGGCGCGCAGCCTGTTGGAAGAAGTCGTCGAGGAACATCGCTCTTATCTCGAAGCCTACGACTGGCTCGCCAAGACCTTGGAGCAGATAGGCGAATTGAGCGAAGCGCAGCGGGTTTTGGTCCGTTGCGCGGAATTGTCGCCCAATTCGGTTATGCGCCAGCGCACGCTGGGCGAAATCGCCCAGAAGCGCGGCGACCTGGATGTCGCCGAGAAAGCCTTCCGCAAGACCCTGGTTCTCGGCGAACACTCGGTACTGAAGACCCATCACGCCTATCTCGGACTGGCCAAAATTTGCTCAGATAAAAACAACCCGGCCGAAGCGCTGAAAATTCTCAGCAGCGTACAAAAGGAGTTCGACTCCGCGGAAACCACGCTGCAGGCCAAAGTGGCGGAAGGCATGGTTTATCGCAAGTCAGGCGACCTGGTCAACGCCAAGAAAGTGGCGCAAGAAGTCGCCGCCACCGTCAAGGAAATAGCCAACCGCGTTCCCTCGCAGATTTCGGTGGAAGCGGCCGAACTGATGATGGAAACCGGCGACAAGGAAAGCGCCTCGGAATTGCTGCAAATGGCGGTCAAAAACAACCACGAAGACGAGAAGTTGATCAGCCTGGTCAACGGCGTTTACACCAAGGGCAATATGCAGGAAGAAGGGAAAAAGCTGGTCGAAGCCTCGCGCAAGGAAGTCGCGGAAACCAACAACCGCGGCATTTCCCTGGCGCGCGAGGGAAAGCTGGACGACGCGGTGGAAATGTTGCGCAACGCCAAGACCATGCTGCCCAACAACACCCGAATTCTGATGAACCTCGCCTACGTGATGGTTCTGCACATGCAGAAAAACGGCCACAACAATACCTTGATCCGCGAAGCGCGGGAAAGCGTGGACCGCGTCGCGAAGCTGAACCCTAGCGAAAAGCGGCTTAGCCAGCTAGTCGGGATGCTGGAAGCGCTTCCCGGTTAAACCGGCCTCAAGGTCAAGCCTTACGCCGCGACCGGCTTGACCTTGCTTGCCGCCAGCTTGGCGCGGGCGCGCGCCGTTTCCACATCGCCGGCGGAAGCAAGCGCCACCCCCATGCGGCGGCGGGTAAAAGCCTCCGGCTTGCCGAACAAACGCAAATCGCTGTTGGGTACTCGCAAGGCCTCGTCCACGCCCTCGAATGCGATCCCTCGCGCCTCCATTCCGCCGTAGATCACGGCACTGGCGCCGGGGCCGCGCAGCGCGACCGACACCGGCAAGCCGAGGATGGCGCGGGCGTGCAACTCGAATTCGTTTTGCGCCTGGCTGACCAGGGTCACCATGCCGGTATCGTGGGGACGCGGGCTGACTTCGCTGAACCAAACCCGGTCGCCCTTGACGAACAACTCCACGCCGAATAGGCCGCGTCCGCCCAGATTGCCGGTCACCGCGGCGGCGATTTCCTGGGCGCGCTGCAAGGCCGCCGGGCTCATCGCCTGGGGCTGCCAGCTTTCCACGTAATCGCCCTGAACCTGGATATGGCCGATGGGCGCGCAAAAATGGGTTTCGATGGCGCCGTTTTCGCCCCGCGCGCGCACGGTGAGCAAGGTGATTTCGAAATCGAAAGCGATCATCTCCTCCACGATCACCCGGCCGCGATTCACCCGGCCTCCGCTGATCGCGTAATTCCAGGCGACTTCCGCATCCTCCGGCCCGCGCAGCGTCGATTGCCCCTTGCCGGAAGAGGACATCACCGGCTTGACGATGCAGGGATAGCCGATGCCGTCCTCGATGGCGCGGCGCAACTCGACCAGGCTTTCGGCGAAGGCGTAGCGGGATACCGGCAGGCCCAGTTCCTCCGCCGCCAGGCGGCGTATTCCCTCGCGGTTCATGGTCAGTTGCGCGGCGCGCGCGGTGGGGATCACCTGCGCCAGCCCGGCCGCCTCGATTTCCGCGAGCGTATCGGTCGCAATGGCCTCGATTTCAGGCACGATGAGAAGGGGTTTTTCCTGCTCGACCAAGGCGCGCAAGGCGGCGCCGTCCGCCATATCGATGACGTGGGCGCGGTGGGCGACCTGATGGCCGGGCGCGTCGGGATAACGGTCGACGGCGACGACTTCGACGCCCAAGCGTTGCAGCGCGATGATCACTTCCTTGCCCAGCTCGCCGCTGCCGAGCAGCATGACGCGCGTGGCGCCGGGAGATAAG
>JAIOJO010000485.1 GCA_019911985.1 Sulfuricellaceae bacterium
CATCCCTCCTCCGCCCGGCCCCATTCCAGCCCCCGGCCTCATGCCGCCGCCCCTCGCCGGCGGCATGTCAGGCAAGCTTACGCCGCGCGCTTTCGCCCGCTCAACCATGCTTTCGTGATGTTCCTTGCGGATTTTGTCGCGCTCCTCTGCTGTCTTCGCTGAGCGCATTTTCGCGCTATATTCGGCGCGTTCTTGCGGTGTCATGAGCTGGCTGCCGTAGATTTGCACCTTCTCTTGTTTTTGAGTTTTTTCCTGATCGGCCGCTAAGCTGAAGCCGGTGGAGACGCATAAGGCGCCAGCCAGAGCGGATACCAGCAATGTTCGTTTCATCATGATTGACTCCGTAATGTAGTGAGGATTAGGGAACTCGTGTGCCGCAAGCCCTGCAATTCTCACAGTGTTTGCGCCTATGGTCATGTTTGACTTTTTTAGTAAAGTACAAATTTAAATTTTTGCCGAGTAATTTGCGCGAAAAGTTGCAAATGTTTGTATTAAAAAGTATTTGTTGATTTTGGGATGGGGGGCTATTCAGGCGCGCGGCGTGGAGGGGGATTGAATCGCTTGCGCGCTTCGCCCGCGATGGGTGTGCCAGGGGAGTGCGGCGGCGCGTGTGCGACTGTTTTTACGAAGCCTCGGCTCAGCCCTGTTAGGCTTCCGCCAACGCTTCCCGGCGCCTATCCATCATTTTCTCCAAAATCGGTCCGCAAATAACTTCCAGCGCGTGCTTGAGGTCGCCGCCCGGAACCATCATGGTGGTGGGGCGGGTCATGTGGGCGCTGGGGATGCGGTCTTTTAGGTTGAGGAGATCGAAGCGTTTGCGGTCGCGGAAATGGAATATGTATATGGATTCGTCTGCGGTAGGCACGTCGCGGGCGGTGAAGGGGTCGGAGGTGTCTACCAACGGCATGCGTTGAATGTTGATGTCGGTGAGGCCGAATTGCGGGACGATGTAGTGAATGTAGTCGTCCATGCGGCGCAGGATGGTGTCGACGGATTCTTCCGCTGCACAGTGTCCTTTGGCGCAATCGCGGTGGATTTTTTGTATCCATTCCAGGTTGATGGCCGGCGCGACGCCGAGCAGAAGATCGACGTGTTGGGCGATGTCTATGCCTTTGTTGCCTATGCGGCGGTCGACTTCCGGCGGGAAGTGGCGCGCGTCCACTTTGCGGCGCGTCCAGGTTTCGGCGACAAGTCCGCCATGCTGGCCTTCGTAGAATAGCAGGTCGTTGTCCGGGGAGAGGGGTTGCCAGGGGGTGAATTCGCCGACGGGAACGCCGAGTTTCTGGGCATGCTCGGCGTTATGGGCATAGTCGCGAAGGACGCCGCTGCCGGTTGCTCCGAAGCTCTTGAAGAAGGTTTCCAGTTCATGGAAATGGTTGCACTCGGGGCCGAACCAGGAGATATGGCGGCCGCTGCTGCGGGCTTCTGCCAGCAAGGCGGTGAATTGCCGCTCGGTGTAGCGGCGGAAACAGTCGCCGTGAACAATCACTGGCCTTATTCCGAGCCGCCGGAAGATGAATTTAAAGGCGTGGCGAACGGTGGATAGGCCGGCGCCGGATGCGCCGGTCACGGCGACGATGGGATGCTTCGCGGACATACGGCGGTATTCCCCTTCCATTCAGGAATTGTTCGGTGGCAGCAATAATAGCACTTGAGCGCGATGAAGTCCCGCGTTGGGGGGGCAGCCGGGGTATGTCCGGCTTGCCGGAGGTGGACGCGATAGGTGGGGGGAAAGCGAAATCCTGAAATGTGCGTCTCGGAATGTGCCTTTATGGCGTGCCAATGCGTTTGCGGCTCAGTTGCGCAAGCTTAGCAACTGATCTTGATGATAACGACAAACGCCGCGCCCGCCGCTAGGGCGATTCCGCCGAAGAGCAGGGTGTTGGACCAATTCGCGGGGTCGCCGCGCCGACGGTTGTCTATATTTTGCATCAGGTCGCCCAGCGTGACGAGGACGATAAAGCCGAAGAAAAAGGACGAAATCAGGGCCACGGCGGCTGGAGTATTGGTAAGGCCGGTGCAGGAGATTTGAAACAGGAAGCGCGAAGCTAAAAAGTCGTAATGCAGAAGCGCGAAGTAGAAGCCGAAGCCGCCGAGCGTGCCGAAACCGACGATGACCGCCAGGATAATCAGGTTGTTCGCGTCGGACAGCCAAATAATGGCGTTTTCAATGGAGTGGATGAGCGCTTTGAATGGATTGAACATGCGCCTAGGGTACAAAAAAAATGCTCGCATGCAAAGCTGAAGGTGCGGCTCCGGCGCTCTTTGGCCGCAGGCCTGCAGCAGGAGGCTTATTCTTCTTCGGTTTTAAGTTCGTGATCCAAGCCCATTTCCTGAATCTTGCGGGTCAGCGTGTTGCGTCCTACCCCCAGTAACGATGCGGCTTCGATGCGCCTTCCGCCGGTATGCTGCAGCGCTTTGTTGATGAGCGTTTTTTCCACTTCACCGACAAAATGGCTCATCAGGTCCCGCTCGCCGCGCAGCAGCGCCGTATCGGCCGTGGCTGCCAGCATCGACAGCCAATCGCCGCTGCACTCGGCACTTTGCCCCTCGCGCATTTCGGGGGGAAGATCGCTGATGTCCACGCCCTGGCCGGGCGCCATTACCGTTAGCCAGTGGCAGACGTTTTCCAACTGCCGCACATTGCCGCTCCAGTCCAGCGTGGCGAGATATTTCAAGGCGGCGTCGGTCAGCTTTTTCGGTTCGACCGCGAGTTCACGGGCGCTCCGCTGCAGGAAAAAGCGCGCCAGGATGGGGATGTCATCGCGCCGCTCGCGCAACGGCGGCAGGCGCAGGCGGATAACGTTGAGGCGGTGAAACAAATCCTCGCGGAACAGGCCCTGCTTGACCCGCTGTTCCAAGTCTTGGTGGGTGGCGGCGATAACGCGCACATCGACCTTGATCGGCTGGTGTCCGCCGACGCGGTAGAACTGTCCGTCCGAAAGCACCCGCAACAGACGGGTTTGCAGATCGGCGGGCATGTCGCCGATCTCGTCGAGAAACAGGGTGCCGCCGTCGGCCTGCTCGAAACGGCCGCGGCGCATGGCCTGCGCGCCGGTAAAGGCGCCCCGTTCGTGGCCGAATAGTTCCGATTCGAGCAGGTCTTTGGGGATGGCGGCAGTGTTGAGCGCGATGAAGGGTTTGCCGCCGCGCGGGCTATGGCGGTGCAAGGCTTTGGCGACCAACTCTTTGCCGGTGCCCGATTCGCCGGTAATCATGACGGTGATGTGGGAGTTCGAGAGGCGTCCGATCGCGCGGAAAACTTCTTGCATGGCCGGGGCTTGGCCGAGGATTTCCGGGACTTCGTCGACCATTTCCGCCTGTTCGTCTTCGCGCAGGCTTTCGTCCACCGCACGCCGTATCAGTTCGAGCGCATTGTCCACGTCGAAGGGCTTGGGCAGGTACTCGAAAGCACCGCCTTGAAATGCCGCCACTGCGCTGTCCAGGTCGGAATAGGCGGTCATGATGATGACCGGTAGGCCGGGAAGGCGTTGCTTCAGTTTTTGCAGCAGATCCAGGCCGGAGCCGCCGGGCATGCGGATGTCGCTCACGACAATTTGCGGCGATGAGCGCTCCATTTCCGCCAGCACTTCCTTGGCCGAGGCAAAGGATAGGTAATCCAAGCCTTCGCGTTCCAAGGCCTTTTCCAGCACCCAGCGGATGGAGCGGTCATCGTCGACGATCCAGATTGGTTTCATGGCGTGTTTCCGTTCTCTTTCGATTGAATGATGGGCAGCATCAGGGTGAATACGGTGTGGCCGGGTTGGCTGTCGCACTCGATAGTGCCTTGATGCTGATTGATGAAGGTTTGCGCCAGGGTCAGGCCCAGTCCGGTGCCGCCCTCGCGCCCGGAAATCAGCGGGGAGAAAATGCTTTCGCGGATTTCCTCGGGGATGCCCGGCCCGTTGTCGATGACTTGAATCTGAATGGCGAGGCGGTGCAGTTTCTTCGCCAGGGTTACCCAGCGGGCGATACGCGTGCGCAGCCTAATTTCGCCCTTGCCCTGCATCGCTTGCACCGCGTTGCGCACGATGTTGAGCAAGGCTTGGATGAGTTCTTCCTGGTCGGCGGTAATTTCCGGCAGGCTGGTGTCGTAATCGCGGCGAATGGCAATGCCTGTCGGCGTTTCCGCCAGCACCAGACTCCTGACCCGTTCCAGGACTTCGTGGATGTTGATGGAAGCGAAGCGGGGCAGACGGTTCGGCGTCAGCAGGCGGTCCATCAGAGACTGTAAGCGATCCGCTTCTTTAATGACCACTTGAGTATATTCGCGCAAGCTCGGGCGGGGTAGTTCGTGTTCCAGCAACTGGGCCGCGCCGCGGATGCCGCCCAGCGGATTCTTGATTTCATGGGCGAGGTTGCGAATAAGCTCTTTGTTGGCTTGTTGCTGCATCAGCATGCGCTCTTCGCGCGCAATGCGCCGATGCTGGTCGAGGGGCGTGAACTCCATAATCAAGCGGATGGCTTCGAACTCGATTGGGGTAATGGCGCAACCCGCGAAAATACGCTCCTTTCCCGGCGTGCTTAGGGCTAGCTCGTGTTCCATATACGGCGCGTGGTGGGATATCGCCTGCTCGGCTGCGGATAACAGCGAGTCGGGGTCGAGGAAGAGTTGTTGCAGCGGCATGCCGGAAATCTGCTTATTGCTGATGGCGAACAGGTTTTCAGCGGACGGATTGGCATACACCACGTGAAAGCCGCCATCGATGAGGAGGATCGGTGTATTGAGGTATTCCAAACCGAAAATAAAATCGCTAGTCACTGGGGGGCCTATTCGCATGCGATTGCCAGGAAATGAAATACAACTAGCAATAACCAGGCCAGAACTCGGCGGGTAGTTATTTTAGATTGGCGATTTCGGTGCGCAGCGCCTCGATGTTCTTTTCATGGCGCGTTACGTTATCTTTAAGCGATTGAATCCGATCGAGGTATTTCTGGTAGTTCTTTTCGCCGCCGAGCCGTACCGCTTCACCCTCGCTTAGGGCTTGTTTGGCCTCGTCCAACTGCTTCTGCTCCGTCGCGAGTTCGTCCAGCAGAATTTTGCGCCGGGTGTCGTCCCGTTTTTTTTGCGTTTCCCCGTTCACGGAGGGAAAGTCGGCGGGCGCCGGTTTTCTTTTGGCGGCGGGAAACGTGTTGATGGGCTCAAGTTCGATTTTTTTTGCACCCTTTACCGGAACATTGGAATAGGTGATGCGGCCGTCCTTGCCTACATATTTATAGATTTCTGCGTGGGCGATGGCGGGTAGCCAGAGTGCGGAGGAGCTGAAAATCAAGAAAACCGAGGTCAAGCGAGGTAAGGGAAGCTTTATCATGGCAAAGGTGGGGGACTTTCCGGGAAATTGAAACCCAGTTTATGCCAGGAGCCTGGTTTTTTCAATGCGCGCGCCAAAAGGCAATAAAAAAGGCGGGGTTTCCCCCGCCTTGTCGCCTTTTGCCGCTTGTATTACAGGCTGTAGTACATGGCAAATTCCACCGGATGGGTGGTCATGCGGAAACGCGTCACTTCTTCCATCTTCAGTTCGATGTAGGCATCGATCATGTCGTTGGAGAAGACGCCGCCGCGGGTCAGGAAGTCGCGATCCTTGTCCAGATATTCCAGAGCCATTTCCAGGCTGGAGCACACGGTCGGGATGGCTTTGGCTTCTTCCGGGGGAAGATCGTACAGGTTCTTGTCCATCGCATCGCCGGGGTGAATCTTGTTCTGAATGCCGTCCAGGCCGGCCATCAGCAGAGCCGCGAAAGCCAGGTACGGGTTGGCTGAGGGGTCCGGGAAGCGGGTTTCAATGCGGCGCGCTTTCGGGCTGGTTACATGGGGAATACGGATCGAGGCGGAACGGTTGCGGGCGGAGTAGGCCAGCATGACCGGTGCTTCAAAGCCGGGAACCAGGCGCTTGTAGGAGTTGGTGCCGGGGTTGGTGATGGCATTCAGCGCGCGAGCGTGTTTGATGATGCCGCCGATGTAGTACAAAGCCAACTCGGACAGACCGCCGTAGCCGTTGCCGGCGAACAGGTTCTCGCCGTTTTTCCAGATGGACTGGTGCACGTGCATACCGGAGCCGTTGTCCCCGACGATGGGCTTAGGCATGAAAGTCGCCGTTTTTCCGTATGAGTGGGCGACGTTTTGCACGACGTATTTCAGGATTTGGGTCCAGTCGGCGCGTTGCACCAGCGTGCTGAACTTGGTGCCGATTTCGCATTGTCCGGCTGTGGCCACTTCATGGTGATGCACTTCGACCGGAACGCCCATGTCTTCCAGTGCCAGGCACATGGCAGAGCGGATGTCCTGGAAGGAATCGACCGGAGGAACCGGGAAATAGCCGCCTTTGATACCGGGGCGGTGGCCAATGTTGCCGCCTTCGAATTTTTCGGAGGAGCTCCAGGCGGCTTCTTCGGACTCGATTTTAACTGCGGTGCCGGACATATCGGCATGCCAGGTGACGGAGTCGAAAATGAAGAATTCAGGCTCAGGGCCGAAGTAGGCGGTATCGCCGATTCCGGTGGACTTCAGGTAGGCTTCGGCGCGCTTGGCGATGGAGCGCGGGCAGCGGTCGTAACCTTTGCCGTCGGCGGGCTCGACCACGTCGCAGGAAATAATCAGGGTGGATTCGTCGAAGAAGGGGTCCAGATTAGCGGTTTCAGGATCGGGCATGAGTAGCATGTCGGATGCTTGGATGCCTTTCCAGCCGGCGATGGACGAGCCGTCGAAGGCGTGGCCGCTTTCGAACCAGTTTTCATCTACAACGTGGGATGGAATCGACACATGTTGTTCCTTGCCGCGAGTGTCGGTAAAGCGCAGGTCAACGAATTTGACTTCGTTGTCCTTGATCATTTTCAAAACGTCGGCGACCGCCATATTCTTTCTCCTGAACTAAAAAATAAATAGAATAATTACAAAGCCTGAATTCTCTTCATCTTCGTGATGTAACGAATTCGAAGATGGATGCGGAGCCTAAGTTAGCAGGAAGCATGCCATCCTGAAGGCACAACAAACTATTGTGCCATAAGCAAGAAAAATCGAACACAGAAATCATTGGCGCCATAATGGTGCGTAGCGTGTCGCGTTTGCCCCGTTATGGTGCGCCGAGGCGATGGAGGTGTATCGCGAAAAAATACTTATTGCCGATGCTTGCCTCTTCCGCTGCGCGATAGAGCCTTTCCAGGCGTTGCAAGTCGGCGCTGCATTCGCGGGAGAGAAAAATTTCCGCTTCGACTTTGCCCGCTAGATAGTGCAGGGTGATTTTGGGCGTGTCTTCGGGGCTCAGGTCGAGGCGCCCCCTGAGTTGGCTGATGAGGTCGTCCCGGCTGGGAAGGTGGAGCGTGGGCTTGAATTCGCGGTCGTCTTCGGGGTCGACATGCACCATGACGTCACGTACGTCGTGTTGCTGGAGAACCCGTGCACGGGCCTTCTCGGCGATGTGGTGGCCTTCCGACACGCTGATTCTCGGATCGACCAGGACATGGGCATCGACCAGTGCCTGGTCGCCCATCTTGCGGGTGCGCAGGTCGTGCAGACCGCGCACGCCCGGCGTGGCGGTCAAGGTATGGCGGATCGCGGCAACGTCCGCTTCGCTTAGACCGGTATCGATCAAGTCCCTTAAGGCTTGACTGGCCTGGGCCCAGCCCATGCGGACGATCATCGACGCCACCAGCGCGGCGGCCAGCAGGTCAAGGGAGGTGATGCCCGCCAAATTGCCGGCGATGCCGATGACGACGATAACCGAAGAAGCGGCGTCGGAGCGTGCGTGCCAGGCGTTGGCTTCCAGCATTTTCGAGCGCAGCTTGCGCGCGACATGGATCATATAGCGAAACAAGCCTTCCTTGCCGCCCAGGGTCAATAGCGCTATCCACAGCGTGGCGACGTGTACCGTATGCAGGGAACCGGGGTCCTGCAGTCGTTGTGCGGCGCCCCACAATAGAGCGATGCCGGTTCCCATCAGGATCAAGCCGAGGGCCAGGGTCGTGGCGGTTTCGATCCGGCCGTGGCCGTAAGGGTGTTCGTCGTCGGCTTCGCGCGAACTGTGGCGGTTGGCGAATAAGACCAGAAAGTCGCACAGCAGGTCGGATAAGGAATGCAAGCCGTCCGCCACCAGCGCTTGGGATTTGCCCATGATTCCGACGACGATCTGCAGCAGCGTGAGCGCGACATTGACCCCGGCGCTGACCAGGGTTACTTGCTGCGCGCCGCGGTAGCGCGCCGGGTCGGTTGGGCCGTTGGCCGGGTTGTTTTTGGCGGGGGAAGGGCGCATTATTTAAGACAGGATTTCAGGT
>JAIOJO010000486.1 GCA_019911985.1 Sulfuricellaceae bacterium
GGAATGGCCGAGCAGACCGAGGCGATAGGGAATGTCCACCCCGCCAACGATCAATTTGCGCCCTTCCGCCAGGCGATGGACGTCGAAGCCGTGGCCGATGCGCATCAGCTATCCATTTCCAGTTCGGTAGTCAAAACCATTTTTGCCACCATCAAATCTTGCGGGTAGGTTACCTTGATGTTGCGATTATCGCTCAGCACCAATTTTGGGCTATAGCCCAGTCGTTCGACGGCTTGAGACTCGTCGGTAATCGTTCCGTTAGTGACCTGGCCCAAGGCTTCCAGCAGCAAAGCGTAGCGGAACATCTGCGGTGTTTGCGCTTGCCATAATCCTTCTCGGCTTTCAGTGCTCGCGACCCGTCCCGCCGCATCGGCCCGTTTCAAGGTGTCGGCGACCGGAACGGCCAGCAAGCCGCCCACCGGATCGTCGCCAATCTCGGCCACCAACCTATCGAGGTGTTGGCGGCTAAGGCAGGGACGGGCTGCATCGTGCACCATCACCCAATCGTCATCGGCGACTTCGTCGCGCATGGCCTTGAGCCCATTCAGCACGCTCTCGGCCCGGCTGGGGCCGCCACAAAAAAAGGGAACCAGCCGGGATGAAAAATACTGGTAATCGAAATGTTCCCAATAGCGGTCGTCCTCGGCCAAGACGACATAGGTGCGCTCAATCGGACCATAGTCGCACAGCACCGACAAGGAATGATAGAGCAAGGGTTTATTGAAAATCTGCAGATATTGTTTGGGAACATGACTGCCCATGCGGGCGCCCGTTCCGGCTGCGGGCACCAGTCCGTAATATTTCGCCATGTGCGCTCTCCACTACTTTCCTTTATCGAATAGAAGCATTCTAGCCGATAGATTCGGAATTCGACTTGCTTTGCAAATAGAGTATGCTTAATTTTATAAAGCAAGGCCAACTCGTCATGATTAAACGGTTTTCCCAATAATCTCCTACGGCTTGGTTTTTCCGCGAGGCCCACCAGCATGATGCATCTGATACGCCCGCCCGCAGTTGCGGGCAGCTTTTATCCCGGACGCCCCGAACGGCTGGCGGACGAAGTAAAGTCCCTGCTCTCTGCCGCTCGCCCACCGATCCGCGACACCGCTCCCAAGGCCCTGATTGTCCCCCATGCCGGTTATATTTATTCCGGCCCCATTGCGGCCAGCGCCTATGCTTGCCTTACGGCGGGACGCGACACGATACGCCGGGTCGTGCTGCTCGGCCCGGTACACCGTGTTCCCATCAGAAGCATGGCACTGCCCCAAGCGGACGCCTTCGAAACGCCCCTCGGCATCGTGGCTGTAGACAGGCAGGCAGCCGATTCTATCCGTCATTTGCCGCAAGTGGAAACCAATGACGCCGCCCATGCATGGGAACATTCGCTAGAGGTTCAACTACCGTTCCTGCAAGCCGTATTGGCCGACTTCAGCTTAGTGCCGCTAGCGGTCGGCAACGCGACCAGCAGCGAAGTGGCCGAAGTGCTCGAAATCCTGTGGGGCGGCTCTGAAACCTTGATTATCGTCAGCTCCGATCTTTCCCACTACCTGCCCTACGAGGCCGCCAGGCGAACGGATCGCGCCACATCGGACGCCATTCTCCGGCTGGATGTTCCGATAGACCACGAACAGGCTTGCGGCGGCACGCCGGTGAATGGATTGTTGCTCTCCGCCCAACGGCACCATCTGCAAGCCGAGTTATTGGATTTACGCAATTCCGGCGACACCTCGGGCGACCGCAGCCGGGTGGTCGGCTACGGTGCCTTTGCTTTTTTTGCAACCGAACATGAACACTGATCGTGGCCGAGTGCTTTTGGACATTGCCCGCCATGCCATCGACGAGGCCTTCGGGGACGTTGCGCCGCCTGCCAAGGATGCGCCGTGGCTATCCGAATTAGGTGCGTGTTTCGTCACGCTCACCCTAGACGGCGAATTGCGCGGCTGCATGGGCAGCCTGGAAGCCCATCGTTCGCTACTACAGGACATCAGGAATAACGCGCTCTCCGCCGCTTTCCGCGACCCTCGCTTTCCACCGCTCACGAAGGAAGAATGGGGGTGCACCCGAGTCGAAATATCGCTCTTATCGCCCCTCGAAGCCATGAAATTCTTCGATGAAAATGACGCCGCTTCTCAATTGCAGGCCGACCGGGACGGCGTCGTCATTGAATACCAATCGCATCGCGGCACTTTCTTGCCACAGGTTTGGCAGCAACTGCCGGACCCGCTCGTATTTTTTAGCCACCTCAAAATGAAGGCGGGCCTAACACCCGATTTTTGGGCGGAAGGCATCAAGCTCTACCGTTACCGTGTCACTAAATGGAAAGAATCGGACTATGACTGAAATCCCGCAGAACCCCGGCCTGTATCCGGCTCGCTACTGGCACAAACTCGACGACGGGCGCATCCAGTGCGACCTGTGCCCGCGCGACTGCAAACTGCACGACGGCCAGCGCGGTGCCTGCTTCGTGCGCCAACGCATCGGCGAGCAGATGTTCCTGACCACTTACGGCCGCTCTTCGGGCTTCTGTATCGATCCGGTGGAAAAGAAACCGCTCAACCACTTCTACCCCGGCACCAGCATCCTCTCTTTCGGCACGGCGGGTTGCAACCTGGCCTGCAAATTCTGTCAGAACTGGGATATGAGCAAGTCTCGCGATATGGATCTGCTGGCCGACCAAGCCTCGCCCGAGGATATCGCCAACGCCGCGACGCATTACGGCTGCAAGAGCGTGGCCTTCACTTACAACGATCCGGTGATTTTCGCCGAATACGCCATGGACGTCGCCGATGCTTGCCATGCGCGCGACATTCAAACCGTAGCGGTCACCAACGGCTATATGCACGACCAAGCGCGGCGCGAATTCTACGCCAAGATGGATGCGGCCAACGTCGATCTGAAGGGGTTTAGCGACGACTTCTATGTCAAGCTCACCGGCGCTCATTTGCAGCCGGTACTCGACACCTTGATCTACATAAAGCGCGCAACCGATGTATGGCTGGAAATCACTAACCTGATGATTCCAGGCCACAACGACTCCGACGCCGAAGTAACGGCTATGTGCCAATGGATACTCAAGGAATTGGGCAACGAGGTCCCGCTGCATTTCACCGCGTTTCACCCCGACTACAAGATGCTCGACGTAGCGCCCACGCCGCCGGAAATGCTGGATCATGCTCGCGATATCGCGTTGCGCCTCGGCCTACGCTACGTATACACTGGCAACATCTACGATGTCGATGGCGGCACCACTTTCTGCCCTAACTGCAAAAAAGCGCTCATCGTTCGCGATTGGTATGAAATCACCGGCTACCACCTCACCCCGGAAGGGCATTGCCCGGCTTGCGATACCCTCGTCGCCGGGCGCTTTGAGCTATACCGCGGCCAGTTCGGACGCCACCGCATTCCCATCTCCATCCACCACTCCCGGCGCATCAGTTAAACGAATTCAACCATAGCTGACATGATGGGCAAAATAGCTTTCCAGCACACTCTTGCTGTCGCCGCGAAATTCGAGAAAGTGGAAACCCAGCCGGAACTGGCGCACCGATGCCGCCAACACGGTATACAAGGTTCGGCAGCGAATTTCGATGATTTTTTCCTTACCGCCGTAGGTGAATGGCGGCACGGCAATCAATAAGATAACGGACTGCGTAAAAAATACGTTTTCGTCACACAGCAGGCTCACGCCACCCATAGAAATGTCGTTTGCCCGTGCATGGAAAATATGCCGCTCTTCATCGTTCTCGTTGACGATGGCAACCCGCCAATCGACCACATAGCGGGAATAGGAGCGTTTCTCCGGGATCGTCTCCGACATTTCGAAATCATGGTCGAAAACGGATTCGGCCGGAGCGATGGGCTCTCCCAACAACTCGGACTCGCGCTGGCGGTAGGCTTCGAGTTCTTGCTGTTGCTCTTTCAGTTGCACTTCCAAGCGCTTGATGCGTTCGCGCAATGCCTCGGGACTCTCTTGAGCATTGAGCCGACGCGGCGACGTCGCACTATCCTCGCGAACCGATTCGAGCAGATCGGCCTCTATATCCAAGCCTGCCGGTTTTGTCTTACGTGGACACATATATAAGCTCTCGAATTACATGCCCTTCAGTATATCGCACATCCGGAATACACCGCTGCCCGTCCCGTTCGATCCGGCAAAGCGTTAATGATTATCGGAACGATACGCCGAAAGCTCAAGACCTCCCCTCCAACAATATTGCAACAATATGATTAATTGTCACAAAATCATCCAATACTCGGCCACCTGGATTTTCTAGTTTATAATGGGCGCATTTTAGCCGTCCGCCCGCTGCGGCCGTCCCGATCTCCATGACACCCTTTCCCATTCCCGCC
>JAIOJO010000487.1 GCA_019911985.1 Sulfuricellaceae bacterium
GCCCACCATACGGCTGCCTTTATGGCGGCTACTCTGTCATCCGAATTGGACAACACAGACCAGTTGCGTGTGTTCTACGAGGACACCCTCGCCAACGGCGTGAAAGTACTGGGACCGGACATCAATTTATCCCGTTATCGCTTCGAACCCGTGTCCGGCAAGGAAATCCGCTACGGTTTGGGGGCCATCAAGGGAACCGGCGAATCCGCCATTAACGCTATATTGAAGGTGCGCGAAGACGGTGCATTCCAGAGCCTGTTCGATTTCTGCAACCGCGTGGATAAGCGCGTCGTCAACCGCCGCACCATCGAGTCGCTGATCCGCGGCGGCGCTTTCGATTCCATCGGCGATCACCGTGCTAGCCTATTGGCTTCTGTGGGTATGGCGATGGAGGCGGCGGAGCAGTCCAGCCGCAATGCGAGCCAATGCAGCTTATTTGCAGGCGATGAACCCGGCGGCCATTCCTTTGAACTCATCAAAGTGCCCCGCTGGCCTGAACCGGAGCAATTGCAGCAAGAGAAATCAAGCCTGGGTTTCTATTTTAGCGGCCACCCCTTCACGGCTTACCGCGAAGAATTGTCGCGCTTCGTCCGAACTAAGCTGTGCGATCTGAGTCCTCAAGCTCAACCGGTCCTGATGGCAGGGGTTGTTTATGCGATACGCACTCAATTGACGCGGCGCGGGAAAATGGCGATCGTTTCCTTGGATGATGGCAGTTGCACTCTTGAGGTGACCGTTTTCAATGAGCTGTACGAGGCTAACCGAAAACTGCTGGTTGAAGATAGGGTGTTGATAGTGGAAGGAAAAATCAGCAAGGATAACTATTCTGGCGGACAGCGTGTGACAGCAGAGAAATTATACGATCTGGCCGGCGCGCGCAGCCAGTTTGCGCAGTCTTTGCAGCTAAGCATCAACGGCCAGGCGGATTCGGAACGTTTGCGAGGGCTTTTGTCACCCTACCGCCAAGGCGGGTGCCCCGTCAAAATCACTTATCAAAATGGATCGTCTAGCTGTGAAATGACCTTGGGCGATGCCTGGAAAATTCAACCTCACGACGATCTTTTGCAGGCCTTGGCCGAGTGGCTTACTCCAGGCAAGGTCAATCTTGTCTACCGTTAGCCCGCAATCCTGGCTATTTCTTGGCCTGTAATTTACACAAACACATTTCTGAACAATGAGTTAACGGTCTGTCTGCGCGGAACGGTTTCGTCTCTGTGAAATAAATGCTTGCAAAGAAGATTAATATATTAGAAAATTATTATTCAGCTACTTGCTCATTCCCCTTTTTGGGTAAGTGGTGTTGTCTCCTCCATCCTCCTTTTGGTGGATTTTTAAGCGCGGCTCTCAGCCGCGCTTTTTTTTTCCAAAAATGCGGCACGCATGAGGGCCGTAGGCTTGCTACACAGGGCTGTTTTCGGCCAAATCCTTCATTCCGGCTGTGTTGAATG
>JAIOJO010000488.1 GCA_019911985.1 Sulfuricellaceae bacterium
CCCTCGCGGGCTTATCGCCTCAACCCTCCACCCGCAAGGGGTAGGCCGTGGTTGTAAAACCGATAAATCGGCAACAACCACGCTCCGGGCCGGTGGCAAGCGGGTCCCAGGGCTTTGTTGCGGGCCGCTTATTGGGAATAACCAAACCGCGCAACCCGCGTCGCGCCCTGAAACCCGCTTGCCACCGGCGCGGGTTCAGGATTTATTAAAACAGCTTCTAAGGGTTTTTACTAAGGGCGGATAGTAAAACTACCTAGAAAGGGAGGTGTTCGTGCCGCTAAATTGGATTAAGCTGTCAGCACAAAAATAACATAGAACCATCCCTTTGCATGGCGCCAATAAGCAAAATCGGCCTAGGGCGGATGAAGGGCGTGGAATAGCAGCGGCATTAGCCGCGGAAACTGTGTTTTACGCGAGGGGTCGCTATGTTTCTAGGCATATCTAGGATAGGTTGGGGGTTGATCGTCTTTGTATACACACCGCTAGCGGTGATCGTTGCGCGCATGCTGTGGACTTCGTTCAGGAATCGGCGGCGCAAGCGGCTTATCTTACTCGCCGCAGCGGTGCCGTTCTTGGTTGCCGTTCCATTGGCCGATGCCTTGTGGATAGACTGGAAATTCAATGCATTGGAGAAAAATGCGGGGCTGCGCGTGACTCACCGTCTTGCAGTGGACGGCTACTACGACAGTAAATTGCAATGGGACGAGGCGAAGCTGAGAAAGAGCGGGTTCCGTTTTATGGAGTACCGGGACAAGGATGGAACGTTTCGCCGCATCGAGTTGACGGAGAAAGGCTCGCGAACATTTAAAATACCTCAGCCTACGGCGCGCTATCATTGGGTGGCCGTAAGCGACCGGAAGCCGGTGGCTTATCGCATAGACGAGTCCGAGGATCAAGTGGTCGATTCCCTGACGGGAGCGGTTTTCGGCCGCAATATTATTTACTCGAGTTACCCGGGCTGGGTAGATCGTTTGTGGTGGCCGTATGTCAAGCTGGTATGGGCCAGTTATCCCGAGGGCAAGCAGGTCAAGTTTCTGCCGCGGGCCGTCTTTGTCGGCAAAGCTCAAAGCTTACGGCTGGGGGCTATTTAAAGCGCCACCGCCGCTGTGTTGAGCGCACAAGAAAAAGCCAAACCCGCAAGGTTTGGCTTTTTGCTTTCCTCTGGCCCATCTTGCTCAAGGGCGGTTTTGCAGGGCAGCATCGGAATGCTTGTCACGTCTTGACAAACGGGCGGTGTAAATGGAGAATTGCGTTCCTCTTAAGGCAGGCGAGGCGAAATGCGGGTTAGCCGATTAGAGTTGTAGAGGCGCCGCCCATATTCGTGCGACCGGCCGTGCAAGCTGAACGTCGAGTCCAGCCATAGCCGTCGGTGGGTTTCCAAACTTGACGCTTATGCCTGAATAAAGCGACAATAGCAAAGATTTTGGTGATATAGCTCAGTTGGTTAGAGCACAGCACTCATAA
>JAIOJO010000489.1 GCA_019911985.1 Sulfuricellaceae bacterium
GTGTAGATCAGGGCGATGATCTTTACGCTATCTATGCGAAGAACATGGGGCGCCTGGGAACGCCGGTGCATTCCCCAAAATTTGTTAAAGAGATATTGGCCAGCCTTGAGGGGCATGTTAATGTGCTGACCGTCCGTCATGAGGATCGGCCCATTGGCGCCATGCTCGTTTTCAAGCACGGGGGGGCATGGAGTGACCCCATTGCGTCGTGCCTTACCGAGTTTAATTCACTAAACCCGAACATGCTGCTTTATTGGGAATCTCTGCGGGCAGCGTGTGGTGCTGGCGCAAAATTGTTTGATTTCGGGCGCAGTCACAGAAATTCCGGTACCTATCGCTTCAAAAAGCAATGGGGGGCAAAAGAGATCGCGCTGAACTATCATAGCTACCGACATGGTGTCTTGCTGCCTTCGGCCTCGACCAGCTTTTACCGCAGCCAGAACGCTTCCAGGCTCGCAAGCATTTGGCGACAGTTGCCGGCCTTTGTCCAGAGGCAACTGGGCTCTGTAGTTCGCCGCTGGCTGCCGTAAGGAATTAAGAATGCGCTGGCAGAACTGGCTAAAACTGATTGGGATTGCGCTTCTGGTGTGGATCATGTCCACCGTGAACTGGGATCAGGCAATGCAGGCGCTCATCCAGCTCAATCCGGCTTACATGATGGGCTATGTAGGTTGCTTTGTTGCCATGATTCTGGTGCGGACGATGAGGCTACGTCTTGCGCTGTCAAAACTCGATCACCAACTCACTTTTAGAGATTGTTATGTGGCAACACTGGAGCCTGCATTTATGGGCGCGGTTACACCGGGACGATTGGGGGAGTTTACCCGCGTTGGCTACATCCATGCTCATGGGGTTTCCATGCAAGAGGCTATCTCAGTTGTGACGGTCGAACGCCTGATCGATATATGCGTGCTACTGGTATTCGGCGCCGGTGGAATGGTCTACATCTTTGCTCCCGCACCTTACCATCTCAGCGGAGGGCTTGTCGTGGTGATGGGGCTGTTGCTGTCCTTCGGTGCGATTCGTGGATATGGCTTTGTGTTTCAGCACCTGCAAAAGCGCCTGAACTGGATATTGCGCTGGGAGCCTTCAGTTATGGCGCGCCATCGACAGGCGTTGGCCACTTCATTTCATGTTGTTATGAAACGTGCCGCAATGCCGATTTTCCTGCTTGGCCTAGTGTGCATCGCTCTCAATTTCGGCCAGGTTTTTCTTCTCGCCAAAGCATTCGGATTTCAGGCTGACTATCTGGTGGTGATCTTTGCCTATGCAGCAGCCACCTTGGTTTCGCTGCTGCCAATCTCGGTGGGAGGGCTGGGTACGCGGGAAGCCACCTACATTATGATCATGGCTCGCGAAGGGATATTGAAGGAGCAGGCATTACTGTTCTCACTCCTGGATGGTTTTATTTTTGGGGTTTTGATGTTGTTGGTACTGTTGCTGCCGATATGGGCATCCCGCTTTTTGCCGGGGCGTTTGAAAGTTGGTAAAGGTTGAAGATGAAGCCGCTCATTGCCGAATCACATTCTTCGCTGCCTGAAACACCATGTGCATCTCATCTACTAACATTCGATGTTGAACACTGGTATGAGGGATTCCGCTACCGTGGTTTAGACGGCTGGCAGGACTATCCCCCGCGTGACGACAAAATGGTTGATCGCTTGCTGGACAAACTTGGTGAAACCGGGCAGCGATCCACGATGTTTTTCACAGGGCGGTATGCTGAAGGGTTTCCGCATGTGGTAAGGCGGGCCGCCCAAGAGGGTCACGAAATCGCGTCACACTCCTATTCGCATACTGTTCTCTCCCGACTGAAGAATATTGATGAATTTCGAGAAGATTTACTGCGCTCTGTGGCTATTCTGGAAGATATAAGTGGCTGCAAGGTTAAGGGATATCGCGCCCCCAAGTGGTCGATTTCAGAGAAAAATCGCCATGAAGTGTTGTCCGTTTTAGTTGAGGCTGGCTTTGAATACGACAGTAGCGTTTTCCCCAAATTGTTCGGCCATGCGGAGAAAGCCGTTCCTCACAAGATTACATTGGCGGGCGGGGCAACGATTTGGGAAATCCCGGCTTCAACGTACGCGTTTTTTGGTCTTCATGTGCCCGTTGCCGGGGGGCTGTACTTCCGGCTTTTCCCGCAGTGGTTCAATTGGCTGGCCTTATCATCGAAATCGAGCGCAGATCACCCCGGCATGATATATCTGCACCCCTATGA
>JAIOJO010000490.1 GCA_019911985.1 Sulfuricellaceae bacterium
GATGAGGAATGGGTGATGGGTGGGGAGGTTTACCCATTCCTCATCACCCATTACATGCTCATTTCTCCAACAGATGGCGCTTGTCCTTCACTTTCGCCCATTCGTCGGCGTCGGGCGGGGCGTCTTTTTTTACGGTGATGGTCGGCCACTCCCGCGCCAAGTCGGCGTTGATGGCCAGGAAGCCGGCCTGATCCTCGGGCAGGCTGCCCTCGTCGACAATCGCTTCGACCGGGCACTCCGTCACACATAAGGCGCAGTCGATGCATTCGTCGGGGTCGATGACGAGGAAGTTCGGCCCTTCGTGAAAACAATCCACGGGGCAAATTTCGACGCAGTCGGTGTATTTGCATTTGATACAGGCTTCGGTCACCACGTAAGTCATGGCTTGCTCCTTAGATTCGGTTGCGGAGAAGGCTTCCCTTGGGAAATAATTTTGGTTAGGATAGCATTTGCTCTTCAACCCGAGCGTTCCGGCGCGGGATTTTTTTACTAAACAGCTTCTTAAAAACAGACGCGAGGAATTCCATGAGTGAACATATTCATTACATTACCGACGACAGCTTCGATCAGGAGGTTCTGCAGTCGGAATTGCCGGTACTCGTCGACTTCTGGGCGGATTGGTGCGGCCCGTGCAAAATGATCGCCCCGATTTTGGACGAAATTGCCCAGGAATACGCCGGACGCCTGAAAATCGCCAAGCTCAATATCGATGAAAACCAAGCCACGCCGCCCAAGTTCGGCATCCGTGGCATCCCGACCCTGCTGATCTACAAGAACGGCAACGTGGAAGCGACCAAGGTTGGCGCCTTATCCAAATCCCAATTGACCGCTTTTATTGACAGCAATATCTAAAGCCGATAACCTCGGCGCCTGATCCCTAGTTCTTTTAGTTATTCCGAGATGGCCTTATACATAAAAAAATAAGGCGTATACTCCGAGCTGGATCGGGCGCTAGCTTCTTCAACCCCGCCTCGAACCGTTTCCCTGTTCCTTCCAAAAGTTTCTTGAATCACGGCCTATTCCGCTATGCACTTATCCGATTTAAAGCATTTACCTGTCACCGAACTGGTCGACATGGCTATTACCAACGAGATCGACGGAGCCAGCCGGCTGCGTAAGCAAGACCTTATTTTCGCTCTACTGAAAAACCAGGCGAAGAAAGGCGAGAGCATTTTCGGCGAAGGCACCCTGGAAGTGCTGCCCGACGGATTCGGCTTCCTGCGCTCCCCCGACACGTCCTACTTGGCCGGCCCGGACGATATTTACGTCAGCCCCAGCCAAATCCGCCGCTTCAATCTGCATACCGGCGATAGCATCGAAGGCGAGATACGCACCCCCAAGGAAGGCGAACGTTATTTCGCGCTGGTGAAGGTGGACAAGGTCAACGACGAGCCGCCGGAAAACTCCAAGCACAAAATCCTGTTCGAAAACCTGACGCCGCTGTTCCCGAACCAGTCCCTGATTCTGGAGCGGGACATCAAGGGAGTGGAAAACATCACCGGCCGCGTGATCGATATGGTCGCGCCGATCGGCAAGGGCCAGCGCGGCTTGCTGGTGGCCAGCCCGAAATCCGGCAAAACCGTGATGCTGCAGCATATCGCCCATTCCATCGCCGCGAATTACCCGGAATGCTATTTGATCGTGCTGCTGATCGACGAGCGCCCGGAAGAAGTGACGGAAATGCAGCGCTCGGTGCGCGGCGAAGTGGTGTCTTCCACCTTCGACGAACCGGCGACGCGTCACGTGCAAGTGGCCGAAATGGTGCTGGAAAAAGCCAAGCGCCTGGTGGAACACAAGAAAGACGTGGTGATCCTGCTCGACTCCATCACCCGCCTGGCGCGCGCTTACAATACCGTGGTACCGGCCTCCGGCAAGGTGCTCACCGGCGGCGTGGACGCCAATGCGCTGCAGCGCCCAAAGCGCTTCTTCGGCGCGGCGCGCAACATCGAGGAAGGCGGCAGCCTGACAATTATCGCCACCGCCTTGGTGGATACCGGTTCGCGCATGGACGACGTGATCTACGAGGAATTCAAGG
>JAIOJO010000491.1 GCA_019911985.1 Sulfuricellaceae bacterium
GTGCGACTTAATCAGAGGCTCCTTAATTATAGAGACGGCTGCCACATCACTCCAACTTATTGATTGTAATTTATCTTATAAATCTCCGGTTTGGTTATTACATGAGGCTTAAGCATTATGCCCCTGTTTTGGAAGGTCAGCGATAGCCATTAGCAACAGGTTTGTGGTGCTGAATGACGGCTATGGGAGAAATTTTCGGCGTCCGTTTTTGGCACACTGCCGTCCCTCATTGCACTACGTTCCTCAGAAAACCCCCGCCGCAGCGGGGCATTAGGCTCCCTAAAGGAAGAACTTAAGGGTTTTGCGCGGAGAAGTTGGCGAAAGTATTTTCCGCGATGTTGGCCCATTGGTATTGCTGGTCGCGGTAGGGCTTCCATTGGTTGTAGACCTTCCTGAAAGCCGGGTTCTTCGCGCTTTCTTCGGCGAATATTTCGAACGAGGCTTTATGGGCCGCTTTCAGGATGTCCTGGGGAAAGGCGTGCAGCTTGACGCCGCTTCTCAAGAGTTTTTGCAGCGCGATGGGGTTTTTATGGTCGTATTCGGCCATCATGTCGGCGTTGGCTTCCGCCGCCGCGACGGTGAAGGCTTCTTGGTAAAGCGGGGGGAGTTTTCGCCATTCGGCGCTGTTGACGTAGAAGCTGAGCTGGGCGCTGCCTTCCCAGAATCCAGGGTAGTAGTAGTGCTTGGCGACTTTGTAGAAACCCAGCTTTTCGTCGTCGTAGGGGCCGACCCATTCCGTGGCGTCGAGGGTGCCGCGCTCCAGCGCGGGGTATACGTCGCCGCCGGCCAGCGTTTGCGGCACCACGCCCAGGCGCGCCATGACTTCGCCGCCGAAGCCGGGTATGCGCATTTTCAATCCCTTCAGGTCGCGCACGGATTTGATTTCCTTGCGGAACCAGCCGCCCATCTGGGTGCCGGTATTGCCGCCGGGGAATTGCACGATGTTGTAGCGGGCGAAGAATTCGCGCATCAGTTGCAGGCCGCCGCCGTAATCCATCCAGGCGTTCTGCTGGCGGGCGTTCAGGCCGAAGGGGATGGCGCAGTCGAAGGCGAAGGTTTTGTCCTTGCCGACATAATAGTAGGAGGCGGAATGGCCGCACTCGACGGTATCTTTTTGCACCGCGTCCAGCACTTGCAGGCCGGGGACGATTTCGCCGCCGGCGAATACGCGAATTTGGAACTTGCCTTGGGTGAGTTGCTTGACGCGCTCGGCCAGCGCCTCGGCGGCGCC
>JAIOJO010000492.1 GCA_019911985.1 Sulfuricellaceae bacterium
GATAAACCATGGCGAAACCTCCTTACACGTCATGATGCCATTCACGCCCACTCGCCTTGTCCATGCAGGGTCACCGATTATCAGGCCCTTGGCTACCGTCCAGTGTGGTGTCCGGCGGAAAGAGAGGTGGAGGGCTTTATCTACAAACCAAGGTTCGACCCTTCAGGAGCGACTCAAGCTCTCCCCACCTCGTGTGGTGGGAGCTAACCACCACACGATACAAGATACAAGGAGCGACCTCCAGGTCGCGATTTCCAGAACCCCATCGCGACCTGGAGGTCGCTCCTACAGGCATTTCCAGCCTTGGAGGCATTTCTAAAACAGTTTCTTTAGGAGATAAGTATGTGCACAGTTTGCGGTTGCGGTGGCGAAGAGGCTGGCCTAACAGAGCATGAGCACGCCTCCGATCACGGGCATGACGGGTTTCGTTACCGCGCGCTGCACGGCCGCGACCTGCATTTCGGGCACGGCCCGGCGCAGATCCATGTCGGGGGCATGAGCCAGCAGCGCCTGGTTCAAGTGGAGCGCGATATTCTCGGCAAGAACAATGCTTACGCCAGGGAAAACCGGGCCTTCCTTGCGCGGCGGGGCATTTTTGCGCTGAATCTGGTTTCCAGCCCCGGCTCGGGCAAAACCACGCTGTTGACGCGAACCATAGAGCGCATGAAGGACGCCTTGGCCATCGCCGTGATCGAGGGCGACCAGCAAACCAGTTTCGACGCCGACCGCATCCGCGCCACCGGCGTGCCCGCGATCCAGATCAACACCGGCAAGGGCTGCCATCTCGATGCGCACATGGTGGGCCACGCGCTGGAGGGCTTGGATCTGCCCGAAGACTCCCTGCTGTTGATCGAAAACGTCGGCAACCTGGTTTGTCCGGCCGCTTTCGACCTCGGCGAAGCCTACAAAGTGGCGATACTCTCGGTGACCGAAGGCGAGGACAAGCCGCTGAAATATCCCGATATGTTCCATGCTGCAGCGGTGATGATCCTGAACAAGATCGACCTGCTGCCCTACCTCGATTTCGATGTGGCGCTGTGCATCGAGTATGCCCGCCGCGTGAACCCCGATATACGGGTGATCAAGCTGTCCGCGGCGAGCGGGGAAGGCATGGACGAGTGGATTGCTTGGATCGGCGAGCAGGTTCGGATGGTGCAGCAAAAGCGGCTTTCCGCCGGGCAGGCGGCGGAACGGCCGGCCGTGCAGCAAGGGCTCGCCTGAGCATGCCGGCCCGAGCCCCCGCGCATGCCCAACAGCAAGGACTCGTCAGGGTCAGGGGCGTGGTGCAGGGGGTCGGTTTCCGTCCCTTCGTGTTCCGCCTGGCCTTGGAGCTGGGTTTGCAGGGGTGGGTGCGCAACGACGGCGACGGCGTGGAAATCGCCGTGCAAGGCGCAGCCGGGGCGATACGCGACCTGTTACAAAAACTGGAAAGCGAGCCGCCGCCGTTGTCGCGCGTGGAGCGGGTCGAATACCGCAACGTCCCGCTGGACGGGCTGTTGCAAGGTTTTACCATCGAATCCAGCCGCGCCGGACACGCCGCGACCGGCATTGCGCCGGACGCCGCGATCTGCCCGGATTGCCTGGCGGAGCTGTGCGACCCCGGCAATCGGCGCTATCGTTATCCCTTCATCAACTGCATCCATTGCGGGCCGCGCTACACGATTACCGCGCGCTTGCCTTACGCCCGCCCCAACACCAGCATGGCCGGGTTCCAGCAGTGCCCCGCGTGCCAGTCGCAGTACGACGATCCCGCCGACCGCCGTTTCCACGCCCAGCCCAATGCCTGCCCTGCGTGCGGGCCGCGCCTCGCGATGCTGGACGCGTGCGGCCAGCCCGCCGACGAAGGCGATTTGATTGCCGCCGCCTTGCGGCGCATCCAGGCCGGGCAGATTCTCGCCGTCAAGGGGGTGGGCGGTTTCCATCTCGTCTGCGATGCGCGCAACGCCGAGGCGGTGGCGCGCCTGCGCGTCTCCAAGGAGCGCGGCGAAAAACCCTTTGCGGCGATGTTCGCCAACGCCGTCTCGCTTACGCCCTATGCCGTCGCCGGACGGGACGAGGCCCGCCTGCTGGAATCCGCCGAGCGTCCGGTCGTGCTCGTGAGCAAGGGGCCGGGAAGCGGGCAACTGGCCGACATCGCGCCGGGGATGTCGCGGCTGGGCGCGATGCTGCCTTATGCGCCGCTGCATTATTTGTTCTTCCACGAAGCGGCCGGGCGCCCGGATGGGACGGCCTGGCTGGGCGAAAAGCAAGATTTAGCCTTGCTGACGACCAGCGCGAACCCCGGCGGCGAGCCGCTGGTGATCGGCAACGGCGAGGCGCTGCGGCGCCTGCAAGGCCTAGCCGACGCCTTCCTGGTGCACGACCGGGACATCCTGCTGCGCTGCGACGATAGCGTGATGCGCTGGGACGGCCAGGCGCCCCGTTTTATCCGCCGTGCGCGGGGCTTTACGCCGCTGGCCGTGAAGCTGCCGCGATCCGCGCCCTCGGTGCTGGCGTGCGGCGCCTGGTATAAGAACACCGTTTGCCTGACGCGCGGCGACGAGGCTTTCGTCTCGCAGCACATCGGGGATTTGGATAGCGCCGCGGGCTGCGAGGCCTTGGAACAGACCGCGCGGCACCTGATGGAGGTGCTGCAAATCGAGCCCGAGATCGTCGCGCACGACCTGCATCCCGATTTTTTCAGCTCGCGCTTTGCCGCGCGCTTCGCCGCCGAGCGCGGCTTGCCGCTGCTTACCGTGCAGCACCACCACGCGCATATCGCCGCCGTGATGGCGGAGCACGGAATCGAGGAACCGGTGCTGGGGCTGGCGCTGGACGGCGTCGGGCTGGGAACGGACGGCCGTGCCTGGGGCGGCGAGTTGTTGCGCGTGGACGCCTGCGGCGCATTCGCCCGCCTCGGCCATTTCCGCGAACTGGCCTTGCCGGGCGGCGATAGCGCGGCGCGCGAGCCGTGGCGCATGGCGGCGAGCGCGCTGCACGCGCTGGGACGCGGCGCGGAAATCACCCGGCGTTTCGCCTATCCGGCGGCCGCGACGGTGGCCGGAATGCTGGAACGCGGCTTTAATTCGCCTCCCACCAGCAGTGCCGGGCGCTGCTTCGATGCGGCGGCCGGCCTGCTCGGCGTGAGCGGCGCGTCGGGCTTCGAGGGGCAAGCGGCGATGCGGCTGGAAAGCCTGGCCGAGCGCCACGGGCCGGTCGCGCCTTTGGATGGAGGCTGGCTGTGCGAAGCGGATGGAAGGCTGAACCTGCTGCCGCTGCTGAATGTTTTGGCCGATATGGACGATGCCGCCTATGGGGCGGCGCTGTTTCATGCGACACTGGCCCATGCGCTAGCCGACTGGCTGGGCCGCGCGGCGCAGTCGACCGGGCTGAACACCGTCGCGCTGGGCGGCGGGTGTTTTCTCAACGGGGTACTCAGCCGGGAACTTTCCCGTCTGCTCGGACTAGCCGGTTTCAGGGTTCTGCAGGCGCGATCCGTACCGCCCAACGACGGGGGCGTCAGCCTGGGCCAGGCCTATATCGCAATACAGGAGTCACTATGTGTTTAGCTATTCCAGCCAAAGTCGTCGAGCTGCTCGATAACGAGCTTGCGGTGATCGATGTCGGCGGCATGCGCAAGGAAATCTCCTTGGGCTTGGTCGAGGGCGTGGCGGTAGGCGATTACGTGATCGTCCACGTAGGCTACGCGCTCACC
>JAIOJO010000049.1 GCA_019911985.1 Sulfuricellaceae bacterium
ATGCAGCGTTTCTTCGCTGAGCAGGCAAGCGCAAAGGATAGGCAAGGCCGCGTTTTTAGCGCCGGAAATACGCACTTCGCCCGCCAACGGTAGGCCGCCTTGAATAACGAGTTTGTCCATGGGAGAAAAAAGAGAACCGCCAACCGGAGTAAACCCGGTTGGCGGCGGGTTGAAATGATTAAGCAGCCGTTTTCAGCAAAGACTGCAATTCGCCTTTGTCGAACATTTCGCGAACGATGTCGCTACCGCCGATCAGCTCGCCCTTGACATAAACCTGAGGGAAGGTCGGCCAATTGGCATAGTACTTGAGATTTTCGAAAATTTCCGGGTCGGCCAACACGTTCACCGCCACGAAGTCCACGTTGCACGCTTTCAGTACCTGAGCGGCGACATTGGAAAAACCGCATTGCGGGAACTGGGGCGTGCCTTTCATGTACAGCACGACAGCGTTTTGCGTAACCGTTTCCTTGATCCGGTCGAGCGTCTTTTGATCCATTTGCATTCCTTCCATTCCAAAATAAGTTAACCGCCTTCCGGCGGAATAGTGCTATAGACTTAGCCAGCGACCGATTCGTTCCCGCCCTTAACCTTCCATTCTTCCGGGGTAAAGGTTTTCAAGGCGAGCGCATGAATTTCGCCGCCCATCCGGTGGCCGAGCGCTTGATAGACCAATTGGTGCTGTTTCACCGTGTTCTTACCGGTGAAATCCGGGCTCACGACCATGGCTTCGAAATGCTCGCCGTCATCGCCCAGCACGCGCACGTAGTCGCAGGCCAGGCCGCCTTCGATATAAGTTTTGATTTGTTCCGCAGTAACCATTTATTCCTCGTCATCGCCGCAGCTTATAGCCGCTCTTCAACAAAAGCAGAGTCGCCAATGATAAGGCCAAAAAGCAGGCGGCGACAATCGAAATACTCAGGTAAGGCGAAATATCCGACTGCCCGAAAAACCCGTAGCGGAACCCGTCGATCAAATAAAAGATCGGGTTGGCGTGCGACAGCCCCTGCCAGAAGCCCGGCAGGGAGTGGATCGAATAGAACACGCCGGACAAAAAAGTGAGCGGCACGATGAAAAAGTTTTGCACGGCGGCCATTTGATCGTAGCTTTCCGCCC
>JAIOJO010000493.1 GCA_019911985.1 Sulfuricellaceae bacterium
GTACGGCCCGGGTAATGAACGGCCAATTGAGGACATTCACCGCATGACCGAATCGCTGAACGTCACCACCTACAATATCCACAAGGGTTTTTCCCACTTCAACCTGCGGGTGGCCTTGCACGACCTGAAAGAGCAGTTGCGCCTGGTTCGCCCCGATGTGCTGTTTTTACAGGAAGTGCTGGGCAGCCACGAGGGCCATGCGGCGCGTCACTTGAACTGGCCGCCGCAATCCCAGTACGAGTTTCTCGCCACCGAGGCCTACCCCGAGTTCGCCTACGGCAAGAACGCCGTTTATCCCGAAGGCCATCACGGCAATGCCATACTCAGCCGCTATCCCATCGTCGCCTGGGAGAACGAAGATGTTTCCGCGCACCGCTTCGAAAACCGCGGCATACTCCATTGCGAAATCGCCGTGCCGCATTGGCCCGAGAACCTGCATTGCGTCAACGTCCACCTCGGCCTGTTCGCCCAAGGACGGCGCAAACAATTGCTGGCGATACGCGACCGCATTCGGCGCATGGTGCCGGAAAACGCGCCGCTGATTATCGCCGGTGACTTCAACGACTGGCGCTCCGAAGCCTGCAGCATATTGGCTCGCGAGTTGGGTTTGAGCGAGGCCTTCACGCACGGCTTGGGGTCGCCCGCGCGCAGTTTCCCCTCGCATCGGCCGATGTTCCGGCTGGATCGGATTTATATCCGCGGATTCAAGGTCGAGCATACCGAAGTTCACCACGGCTTCCCCTGGTCCAAAATTTCCGACCACGCCGCACTTTCCGCCACCCTCGCCCGCGCATGACGGTTCTGGTTCCAGGCAACCGCATCACCCTATTGACCAACGGCAGCGAATATTTCCCCGCCCTGGAAGCCGCCATCGATAGTGCCGACCGTGAAATTTACCTGGAAAGCTATATTTTTGCCGCCGACGCGACCGGCGACCGCATCGCCCGGTCGCTGATCCGCGCCGTCCGGCGGGGCGTCGCCACCCATTTGCTGCTGGACGGCTTCGGTTCGCAGTCCATGCCGTCCTCGTGGGTCGCCGACCTCGAGCGCGATGGCGCGTCCGTGCTGTTTTTCCGCCGCGAAATTTCGCCTTGGACCTTCCAGCGCAGCCGCCTGCGGCGCCTGCACCGAAAATTGGCCGTAATCGACGGACGTATCGCCTTCGTGGGCGGGATCAACATCATCGACGATATGGATACGCCAGGGCAGATCCCGCCGCGTTACGATTACGCGGTGGCCGTCGAAGGTCCCGTCGTGTCCGATGTGCTGCGCGCGACGCGGCGTTTGTGGAATCTCGTAGCCTGGTATCAGTGGCGCCGGCGCTCAAGGTGGCACCGCGGTGAGTCTCACGCCGCTCCGCTGCAAGGCGGCGTGGCCGCGGCTCTGCTGACTCGCGACAACATCCGCCACCGGCGCGATATCGAGGAAGCTTATTTGCAGGCCATCGGGCAGGCGCGCCGGGAGATTTTCATCGCCAACGCCTATTTCCTTCCCGGCCTCGATTTTCGCCATGCCCTGATCGACGCGGCGCGGCGCGGCGTGCGCGTGGTCTTGCTGCTGCAGGGGCGGGTGGAATACCGGCTGCTCCACTACGCATCACGCGCGCTGTACGGTGTGCTGCTCGACGCGGGCGTGGAAATCCACGAGTACCATCGCAGTTTTCTGCACGCCAAGGTAGCGGTGATCGACGGTCGTTGGGCGACTGTGGGCTCTTCCAATATCGACCCGTTCAGCCTGATGTTGGCGCGCGAGGCCAATGTCGTCGTGGATGACCAAGGGTTTGCGCGCCAATTGCGGGATAGCTTGGAAAACGCCAAGCAGATCGGGTCTACGCTATTGCTGGCGGAAAGCTGGAAGTTGAAATCCCCTTGGTCCCGCGTGCTGTCGTGGGCGGCCTACGGTGTGGTGCGGTTTCTGATGGGGGTGAGCGGCTACGGTCGCCGCTACCGATGGAGCGAAGCCGCCGTCAAGCGCTAAGCCGCAGCGCGGCAGGCCCGAGAATTCTCTAGGCGACGTCTTTCTTCCCGGCTAGGCAGGCGCCGAGGTCGCTCATCGCGGCATATTCGGCGGGAAGGATGCCCGCGCCTTTAAAATCCAGTGCGTCCGGGTAGCCGCTAGCGGCGAGAGCCCGCGCCTTGGCGTCTCGGCACCACGCGGAGGTCCAGGCGGCGGCGCTGCACAATGCGTCCGGTCCGATGTTTTGCGCGGCGTTTTGGGCGGCTTGCCCAAAGCCGCTGCGCGACAGGCTGCGGTGCAGGCGTGCCACGGACGCAAGGCTCCGCTCCGCCATGGCCGCTTGCAGTTCCACGCCGGTGTCGGCCAGCAATTGCGCGCGTGCCTGGGCCGCGCGCCGCTGCAAGAGGGCGGCAATGGCGGCGAATTCCGGGGCGCTGCGCTGCGCCGGGCGCACCGTCGCGAGAAGAAAAGATTCGAGGGCCGTGAGCGCGGCCAGGGTATGGGCAGGGCTGGACGATTGCCTCCACAAGGCGGCGCAGAAGGCTTCGGCTTGTTCCATGTCGAGGCTGAAGCCGAGCGGTGCCGGATTTTCCATCAGGCGGCGGAAGCGGGGGTGCCGCAGCCGAGCGCAATCAAGGAAATGTCGTCATGCGCCGCTTGCCCGTCGAGAAAGTCGGTCACGGCTTGGTGCAGGAATCGAAAGCGCTCCAGCGGCGGGCTCTCCAACAAAACCCGGTTTAAGCGCTCCATGCCGAAGGCTGCGCCGGCGGAATTTTCCGCTTCGATCAGCCCGTCCGAGAAGAGGAATAATTGATTCAGGTGTTCGCAGGAGAACGATTCCGTGCTGCCGTCGAATTGGGCGTCGCTGAGTATGCCCAGCGCGAGGTGGATGGAACGGAACTCCTTGAGCGTCGTCCCGCCGTCGCTGAGGCAGATGACGGGCGGCGCGCCGCCGTTCCAGACGCTGACGGTTTTTGCCGCCGCGTCGATGGCGACAACGGCGGCGGCTACGAAATATTCGACGGGCATCAGATGCTTGAGTTTGCGGTTGAGTTCGCGGCACAGTTCGGGCAAGGGCGCGCCGTTGTCGCTAAGGCTATAGAACACGTCCACCACGGGAATGGCATTCAGCGCGGCGGAGAGGCCGTGGCCGCTGACATCGGCTAAGAGGACGTGGAGAACGCCGGAGGGGGTGCGGCTGACGGCCAGGATGTCGCCGCTGAAATCGCCCGCCGGGATCATCACGTGCTGGATCGCCTCCTTGTTCAACTGCTCGCTGCGGATCAGCTTTTCCATCACATACCGGGCTAATTCCATCTCGTTTTGCATCGCGGATTTGTAGTCTTGCAGGGTACGCTGCATGTTGGCGATGCGTTGCATGGCGCGAATTTTCGAGGCCAAAATAGTGAAGTCGATGGGTTTGGTCAAATAGTCGTCGCCGCCGCTGTCCAGCCCTTTGATTTGTTCGTCCGCGGTGGACAGGGCGCTGGTGAAAATGATGGGAACCCAGCGTTCGCCGGAGAGTTGCTTAATGTGGCGAGTGGCTTCGTAGCCATCCATTTCCGGCATCAGAACGTCCATGATGACCAAGTCGGGGTGTTCCTGCCGGAATTTCTCCACGGCAAGCGTTCCATTGTCGGCTACCACCACGGTCTGCCCGAGATTATCCAGATAATGCGCGAGCAGCGTGCGGCTGATACGGTCGTCGTCGACGACTAATATCTTCATGGGTTCGGCCGGATGCTCGATCGGCGCGCTATTTTTGCGGGACATGATTTTTTCTCCTAAGCGGCTTGAAATCAAGCCTTGCGTACCGCAGACGCCAGATGCGGGACGAAATGTTCTGTTTCGATGGCCAGTTGGTCCAGCGCGGATAGCGCGCTACCTGCATCCTCGGTCGTTGCGGCGATTTTTTCCAAGCGGGCCGCGGCCTCGCGGGCCGGCTGTGCGGCAAAGTGGCCGAATAAGCCCTTTAAGGTATGGGCCGTGCGATTCAGGGTTTTCCAATCGGCCGCGGCGAGCGCCGAGCGCAGGCCGGCGAGGTGGCGCGGGCAATCTTCCAAAAACATCTCGCCGATGATAGCGATGATTTCCTCGTCTACGGAGGCC
>JAIOJO010000494.1 GCA_019911985.1 Sulfuricellaceae bacterium
CGGCAAACGTTTCTACCTCGGTGCGTGGCACGCCCTGCGCGGCGGCGGCGCGAACATGGACGTGCTGGTGGCCCTGGGCACCAGCATGGCCTATTTCTTCAGCGCCGCCGTCACCGGCTTGTCCCTCAATCAGCATGTCTATTTCGAAGCGGGAGCGGCCGTCATCACCCTGGTGTTGCTGGGCAAACTGATGGAAGCACGCGCCAAGGGCAAAACCTCCGCCGCCATCGAGCAATTGCTGCAGATGCAGCCGAAAACCGCGCGGGTCGAGCGCGATGGTGAGTTGGTCGAAATCGACGTCGCCGCCATCCGTCTCGGCGACATATTCATCGTCCGCTCCGGCGAACAAATTCCGGTGGACGGCGAAGTCGTCGAGGGCCGCTCCGAAGTGGACGAATCCATGCTCACCGGAGAAAGCATGCCGGTATCCAAGGAAGCCGGCGCCACCGCCTACGCCGCCACCCGCAACCACAACGGCATGTTGCGTTGCCGCGCCACCGGCATAGGCGAACACACGGCGCTGGCGGGCATCATCCGCCTGGTGGAGGAAGCGCAAGGCTCCAAAGCGCCGATTCAGCGCCTGGCCGATACGATTTCCGGCCTCTTCGTGCCCACCGTGGTCGCCATCGCCGTGCTGACCCTGGCGGCTTGGTGGCTGTATAGCGGCGACTTCACCGCGGCGCTGGTCAACGCCGTGGCGGTATTGGTGATCGCCTGCCCCTGCGCCTTGGGCTTGGCGACGCCGACCGCGGTGATGGTGGGAACCGGGCGTGGCGCGCAGAACGGCATTCTGGTCCGCAATGCCGCCGCGTTGGAGCAAGCGGAGGGCATCCGCACGTTGGTGGTGGATAAAACCGGCACCTTGACGCAGGGCAAGCCCGCGCTGACGGCTATCCTGCCCACTCCCGGCGTGAGCGCGAACGCATTGCTGCAAACAGCCGCCAGCCTGGAGCAAGGCTCCGAACACCCCCTCGCCAAGGCCATCCTCGAAGGCGCCGCGAAAGCCCATGTCGCCCCCCAGCCGGTCGTAGGCTTTAGCGCCTTCCCCGGCCGAGGCGTAGGCGGCGAAATCGCCGGCGAGGCCGCCCTGCTCGGCTCGCCCGCCTTTATCCAGGAGCGCGGCATAGCCTGCGACGCCGCGACCGTATCCGGCTGGCAGCAACAGGGCAACACGCTGATTGCCGTTGCCCGGAGCGGCGCCCTGCTCGGCTACCTGGCCATCGCCGACCGCTTGCGCGACAGTTCCCCCGCCGCCGTCGCCCGCCTGAAAAAAATGGGCATAGCCGTCATCATGCTCACCGGCGACAACGCCGCCACGGCTGCCGCCATTGCCCGCCAGGCCGGAATCGAGCGCTACCTGGCCGAGGTGCTGCCGCAGGACAAAGCCGCCCAAGTGCAATTGCTGCGGCAAAACGGCCAGCGCGTCGGCATGGCCGGCGACGGCATCAACGA
>JAIOJO010000495.1 GCA_019911985.1 Sulfuricellaceae bacterium
GCGTAATTCTGGCGCAATGCGCCAACACGCTTAAAGAATTGCACATAGACCGCAAGGACCTCTACCCCTTCATCAGCATCGTTCCCTCGGGTATGGGCGAAATTACGCTTAGGGAAGCGCAAGGCTGGGCCTACATCCATCCTTCGGCGCCGGCCGAGCAACTCTAGGCTAGGCTGCAGCCCCGTTGCGCGAATCGGTGCGACGGGGACCTCCAACAATTATGCTGCATGGATAAGCGGAACCTCCCAGCCGGGAAACACGGGTACGGCGGGATGGCACTTGAAGACACGAGCAAGAACCTTAGCGCGCTCGACACCCAGATTCACCCCGCCGTTCTCATATAGCCGAAAGGGTTGATTGAGGGATGCCCGTAAGTTCGGAAAGCTGACTTTGACTCAGTTCATGGAGTTCCCGCAAGATGCGGACAGACTCGCCCACCGAGACCTCAACTCGCTTTTTCGCGGGACAGAATTCTTTCATTTCATGGCCTCCTGTAGTCGTGGGCGGTAACTTGAACCACCTGGATCAGCAACACATTATCGACAACTCGGTAAATTACCCGCCACTGAAGCCCAAGTCGGTGGGTGAGACATAATGTGGAGCGAAGGGGCGGCGCGCTTTGGTACAAGGACACGAGGCCGGTTCTCATAATTCAAACAATTTGTTGGAATATGAGAATCCATTGTAACATTTGCCGCTATCACTATGATAACTAATGCTAAAAGCCGAATTTTGCCGCTGCCCCAAGAAAGTCAGCTTGTGTTCCCAAGAGGAGAATCGAGTTTCCGGATGCCGGGCCAAGGTAATACACCATTCCGCTGGATGTCGCGATGTAGGCATTGGTGTCCGAGTAGTGGCGATAGTAATACACGGGCGGGGTATACACATACATGGGCGTGGTGGCCGAAGCTGCCTTGGCTGGCGAAAGGTATTGCGGATACGTGGCTTCAAGGTAGTTGAAAATGCGGTCGGAATCGCTAATGGTTCGTGTTGGATTGCTTCCCTCGTCATACCGAAAAACGCCATTCAATGTTCCCGCATAAAGGCTAGCCGGCGTCGCCGGGGTGATCGCCAGGGTCAGGATGAGAGTACCCGGCCCCAACCCCGCATTGACCGCGACCCAGGTCACGCCGCCGTCCATGCTTTTGTACATGTACACGCCATCAACCCAACTCCCAGCA
This sequence comes from Sulfuricellaceae bacterium, assembly GCA_019911985.1. Taxonomy (GTDB): domain Bacteria; phylum Pseudomonadota; class Gammaproteobacteria; order Burkholderiales; family UBA9220; genus JAIOJO01. The sequence goes on from JAIOJO010000495.1 coordinate 1,182, forward strand.
TAAAGGGTAGCCGGTGTCACCGGGTTGAGCGCCAGGGCATCGACATAAATATACCCCGTCGGAGTAAGCGGCAGCCCCATATTAGCTGCGGCCCAGGTTGCACCGCCGTCTGTGGTCTTGAACACGCCGCTGCCAAATGTTCCCGCATAAAGGGTGGCTGGCGCCGCTGGGTTGATCGCCAAGGTAGTGACATGGGTATCCGTCAACCCCGTATTGACTGCAGCCCAGGTCGCGCCACCATCCGTACTCTTGAATATGCCACCCCCACTCGGTCCCGTCTGATAATTAGTCGTTCCCGGATATCCCGCAGCATAAAGGGTGGCCGGTGCCGCTAGGTTGATCGCTAGGGTACGGACAGAGGTATTCGTTAGCCCTGAACTGGCCGCGATCCAGGTCGCGCCGCCATCCGTGCTCTTGAACACGCCGTGCTGGTACGTTCCTGCATAAAGGGTAGTGGGCGTCGCTGGGTCGATCGCCAGGGTACTGACTTGAGGAGCAACCGGCAGTCCCGCGCTGGTATCGATCCAGGTCGCGCCGCCGTCCAGGCTCCTGGACACACCGCCTTGCGTTCCCGCATAAACCGTGTCCGGCGATGCCGGGTTGATCGCCAGGGCTAGAACAGAGGTATTCGCCGGCCCAATCGCAGCCCAGCTTGCGCCGCCGTCCGTGCTCTTGAACATGCCGCCGATGTCCTTGATTACGCATGATGATCCGGCAAGCGCTAGACAAGCCGTAATCGAATCCATTCCAGCATAGAGAGTGGTCGGCGTCGCCGGGTCGATGGCCAGGGCACCAATGGAGCCAGGACTCAACCCCACTGATTGCCGCGTCCAGAAATTTGTATCCGCACAGGCAGTGTCTTCCCCAAAGTAAAGGATAAGCAGCAGGAATAACCGTCCCATAACAGAAACACATCCTAGGCGCGCGGCAAGGAGAGAACGGCTTTTTGCCAGTTCTTGAAACGGCGCGTAAGTTATCGGGAAGTTTGGCATTAACATATCACTCGGAATGTGGCACTGTTAAGCTAAGCAATTTTTACTATTGGCCCTTTGGGCAGTATTTTCGTTTAATCATACCCCCACCCAATCTCATGAAAAAATAAGGGAAAGCCCTATTTTTGGTCTATCTTCAAAAAACTCGATGAGCGTTGTGTTCCTCCCCAAGCGCCTAAACGAAATCCTCGCTGCCAGCCTCACCCCTCAACGCCAGCAACGCCGCCCCATAAGCCGCCTCGCCCCGCGCCGAAGCCGCCACCGGCACCCCCAGCATTCTTTCCCGTATCGTTGTCCAAGCCTGGTTGTTCGCGCCGCCTCCCGCCGTCAAAACCCGCCGCAGCGGCGTAGCGCCCAATTCCTCCAGCAG
>JAIOJO010000496.1 GCA_019911985.1 Sulfuricellaceae bacterium
CCGCCATCCGCGCAAGCCCGGCCCCCTCGCCACCCTGGACCTCTACGACGGCGAGGCGATCGGAACCTCGGGGGATTATCAGCGCTATTTCATGCTCGACGGTAAACGCTACTGCCATATTATCGATCCGCGCACCGGCTATCCGGCGCAAGGGGTGCAAGCGGTTACGGTGATTGCGCCGGTGGGGCCGAGAGCCGGAGTCTTGTCCGATGTCGCCTCGAAGCCGCCCTTTTTGGCGGGAACCCGAGGCTGGCGCCAGGCCGCCAAAGACATGGGCATTAGCCTGGCTTTGCTGGTCGACGAGAAAGGCGAGGTGTACCTGACCTCGGCGATGAAACAACGCCTTACTTTTTCGCCGGAATTGTCGCCACTGCCGATTTTACACGTGGTGCCCTAAATGCTTAAGGCCGCGCCAACGGGGTATAATGGGCTAAAAATAAGCGTTTTTAAGCTAGGGATGGGGATAGGATGGAGGCCGCGCGCGTTTAACGCCGACTTCTTCGTGCTTTCTATTTGGAATTTATTATGATCGGTGTCCTTATCGTTACCCACGGTACCTTGGGTGATAGTCTGATACATTGCGCCAACCATGTTCTCGGCGGTCCGCAGCCTTTTCTCGAAGAGATGAGCGTCACTATCCAGGACGATCCCGGCGAGGTATTTCCGCGCATTCGGGATAAGGCGAAAAACTTGGATCAAGGCGACGGCGTTTTGATTCTTACGGATATTTACGGCGCGACGCCGAGCAACATCGCGTGTCGCTTGATGGAGCCCGGAAAGGTGGAAGGCATCGCCGGGGTTAATCTGCCGATGCTGATCCGCGCCCTGACCTACCGTAACGAACCTCTGGAGGCCGCCACGGCCAAAGCCTTGAGCGGAGGCTGCGGGGGTATTGTCCACATTACATCGGATGCGTGCCATGTTGAACCGGGAAATTGAAATCATTAACAAGCTCGGCCTGCATGCCCGTGCCTCCGCCAAGCTGACGCAGACCGCCAGCCGCTTCCAGTGCGAAGTCCGCTTGTCCCGCAATGGGCGTCAAGTCAACGCCAAGAGCATCATGGGCGTCATGATGCTGGCGGCGAGTAAGGGATGCGTCATCGGCATCGAAACCGAGGGCTCGGATGAAGTCGATGCGATGCAGGCGTTGGGCGAACTGATTCAGGACCGTTTCGGCGAAGGCGAGTAAGTACCACCGCTCCACGAACGACAGCGACGGAAATAGATTCTAAATGGATAAGCTCCCGAGTTTTACTCTGCACGGCGTTGGTGTTAGCGGCGGTATTGCTATCGGCTATTCGCATCTGGTGTCCCATGAGACCTTGGACGTCCTCTATTTTGTTCTGCCCAAGAATCTGATTCAAAAAGAAGTTGCGCGTTTCGAGCAGGCGATTAGCCAAACCCGGGGCGAACTGGAAGACCTGCGCGCCAGCATTTCGTCTACCGCCCCGGCTGAGTTGGGCGCCTTTCTCAATCTCCACTTGATGATCCTGAACGATTCCATGCTGGCGGAGGCGCCCAAGCAGATTATCGAAGAGCAGCGCTGTAATGCGGAATGGGCGCTGAAGCTGCAAATGGACGCTTTGCTCGCCCACTTCGACGAAATAGAGGACAGCTATCTGCGCGAGCGCAAAACCGACGTTACACACGTGGT
>JAIOJO010000497.1 GCA_019911985.1 Sulfuricellaceae bacterium
CCAGGTCGGGGAGCCAGATAAATAAAGGCTTGCAGCAATGCGAGCCTTTTCTATTTCTATAGACGACTAGACCAAATATGGGGCAGCCCAGCCCGATCTTAGCTATACAAAAAGTTGGGGTTTGTATGCGAGGTCTGTTTATTGAGGCCGGCCGTGTAATGAAAAATCAATGCTCGCCATCCGATGACGTTTTCTCCAGCGCCTTGTTCTGCCTTCAATGCGGGGACGTGGAGGCCAAGCTTACCCACGTGGAAAATCTGCGCTCGGCTTGGGATCGAAACCAATTAACTTACTTGGATAGCCCTACACCCATTGCGCTCATCCCCACGCCCGGCCGCCCTGAAAAGCCGGATTTAGTCTCGGCGCTGTTGGTGGGAAAACGTAAACTGTCCACTCCCACCGGTCGGGCGGCTCTGATCCACTCGCTGGCCCACATCGAATTCAATGCCATCAATCTAGCATTGGATGCCGTTTACCGCTTTCGAGACATGCCGCAAACGTATTACGGCGACTGGCTGCGCGTTGCCACGGAAGAAGCTTATCATTTCAAGTTATTACGCGATCACTTGCGCACGCTCGATTTCGATTACGGCGATTTCACGGCACACAATGGCCTATGGGAAATGGCCGTCACAACGGCCCATGACCCCCTGGTACGCATGGCATTGGTTCCTAGGGTCTTGGAAGCGCGAGGACTCGACGTTACGCCGGCAATCAGGGATAAACTGGTTTCCTGCGGCGCTCATGCCGCCGCGGCAATTTTGGACATTATCCACGCCGATGAAATTGGCCATGTAGCCATAGGGAACCGTTGGTATACCTATTTGTGCAATCAACGCGGCCTTGAGCCGCTGGCCACATTCCGGCAATTGATGCGCGACTATAATGCCCCCAAGCTTCGGGGACCTCTCCACTCGGCAGCCAGGCGTGCCGCCGGTTTTAGCGATGCTGAAATGAAAATGCTGGAGGCTTTTGCCAACTCGGCTCATTGACGCGCCCCGACTCAGTTAAAGGGATTCCGGATATTCTTGCGTAGGTGCTTTATTGCGTTGTTCCAGTTCTTGTCTATATTTGCGCCGCGCCTCTTCTTCATCGCGCGCCGCGTCGATTTCCCGCATAACGCCATCGACGTCAGCCTGGATTTCACTACGTTCGAAGCGCCCGCTCAAGATAACGCCGGGATGCAGCTTGCCTCT
>JAIOJO010000498.1 GCA_019911985.1 Sulfuricellaceae bacterium
GAGCCCAAATGTCGCTGGATAGCCCCATCCCTTTTCTCGGCCGATCGCCCATTTCAGACCGTCGACAAACCGTGGTTGGCATGGAGTTTACCGTCCCGTCTTTGCCTTTGGGTTCCTCGCGTTTGCCCGCCTTAATACAACAACTTTTCAACGAACTCGACTTGGCCGCGGCCCTCAAAAAATTGACCTGCCATATTGGCGTCGATCGTGATTTTCTCCTCGGCGACGCGATAAAAACCTTTCCGCGCGGCTTAGTGGTAATCGGCATCCAGCCGCAACAAATCCTGGATAACGAAGAGGCGATCAAACGCTGCCGCGAATTGCGCTCGCTTGGGTTTAAACTGGTGCTGGAAGATTTTACCTCGCCCGCTTATACCCCCCTGCTCCCCCTCGTCGACATGGTCAAGCTCGACCCAACTATGCCAGGCATGGACTTGGCGAAAATAGTAGACCAGGTTAAGAATAAAAACCTCAAAACCATTGCCGTCAACGTGCAAACCCAAAGCGAATACGAAGCCTGCTTGAAGATGGGATTCGACTTGGTGGAGGGTTATTACTTTCTACGCCCGAAACCCTCCGATAAGCCGACCGATACCTCGCGTCTAGCGCTGCTGAAACTACTCGGCTTATTCAACGAGGATGCGGAAACGGACGAGATAGAACGCGTTTTCAAACATGAACCGGCGCTGTCTTTCAACCTGCTCCGCCTAGTCAACTCGGTTTCCGTGGGCACCAAAGTACAAATCACCACACTGCGCCAAGCCATCACGGTGCTGGGCCGCCGCCAGCTTCAGCGCTGGCTGCACCTGTTGTTGTATACCCACCAGAAAGGCAGCGAAACCCCTTCTCCCTTGGTGCAGCATGCCGCCATGCGCGGCAAGCTCATGGAACTGCTGGCCAAAAGAGCGGGTATCAAGGAATGCGACGAAGGCCTGCAGGACCGCGCCTTTATTGCCGGCATTCTTTCTCTACTGAATGTTTTGCTCAATCTGCCCATCGAGGAAATCGTTGCCAAAATAAACCCCGCGGAAGATATCCGCGCCGCATTATTGGAACGCAAAGGATGGCTGGGTCAGGTACTATCCTTGATTGAAAAACTGGAAGCTAAGGACTACGATTCGGCCTCTTCCTTGCTTGCACAAACCCAACTCACTTTGGATGACTTGACCCGCAGCCAAGTAGAAGCCTTACGCTGGAGCAATAGCGTCGGATCGGAAAACGCATAGGGCACCGCCCCCTTGGCGAGGAGAAATAGCCCATGTTTTCCCATATCGACGACCCCACCCTAAAAGACACGCTGACGAAGCTATGCGCTCATTTCGCTAGCGATGCCGGCTGTCTCGGCTATCTAGCCGAAGACCACGTCCACCTTTGCTCCATTCCCGACCAAGCCTCATGGCAAGATGTTGCAGAAGAAGTCCTTACCCAAAAGCAGACGCTACTCCGCAACCATGCCGTCATGCCCTATCCTCGCGTCATTGGCGCCCCGATTATTCACCGGGACGCGCTGGTCGGAGTGCTTTGTCTAGCCGGATGCGCAAGCGATTATTCGGAACAGGATGTTGCGAGACTCGCACAAATGGCCTCCATCCTTGCGCCCATGCTGGCCAAGACCCTAGAGCACAACGCGCGGCGCCAGGAAATGCTGGTCGCCGAAGAAGCGCTGCAACGCCACGCTCAAATCATCGACCATATCCACGATTCGGTTATCACCATGGATTTGGAAGGCTATGTCACGAGCTGGAACAAGGGAGCCGAGCGCCTGTTCGGTTACACCGCCGAGGAGGCCATTGGACGTAACATTCTGTTTATCTACGCCGATGAAGACGAAGAATCGCCTTTGATGCGCTTCATGGAGGGGACGGGCAGTCATGAAATGGAAGTCCGCCGCCGCCGCAAGAACGGCGAAATTTTCTGGGCCAGCGTGTCCGTATCCCTGATCGCCGACACCGACGGCGTACCGAAGGGCATGGTCGGCTATGTCATGGACATTACCGACCGCTTGCGTGCCAACGAGGATCTGCGCCTATTCGCCAAAATATTCGAAGGCGGCGGCGAAGCCATTATGGTGACAGACATCGAGGGACGCGTCGTGTCGGTTAACCAGGCCTTCACCGAAATAACCGGGTTTTCCTATGAGGACATGCTCGGCAAGCGTTCCCGCCTGTTCGGCACCAACCGGGACAAAGACACGATTTACCGGGAAGTTTGGCGCTCCCTAAAGAAAACCGGCCACTGGAAGGGGGAATTATGGGAACAGCGCAAATCCGGCGAAACCTACCCCTTGCTGATGTCCATCAGCGCCGTGAATGACGACAAGGGGGAACTCAGCCACTACGTGTCCATCTTCTCGGATATGAGCGAACGCAAGCATGCCGAGGAGGAAATCAGCCGCCTAGCCTATTACGATACGCTGACCGGACTCCCGAACCGGGCGCTATTCCACACCCTCGTCACCCAGATTCTGCATACCTCCAGGCGCAAAAAAAACGAGTTTGCGCTACTCTACGTGGACCTGGACCGCTTCAAAAACATCAACGATTCCCTTGGCCATGCCGCGGGAGATCAATTGCTCAAGGAAGTAGCCGCTCGCCTGACAGAGTGCCTGAGAGCCACGGATGTCATCGCCCGCATTACCGGCGACGAATTCATTATCGCCTTGGTGGAGCTATCCCATAGTTACGACGCCCGAGCCGTTTCCGAGCGCATGCTAAATTCGATCATCAAGCCCTATATGATAGACGGTGTCGAATTGAACTCATCGGCCAGCATCGGCATCAGCATCTACCCAAACGACGGCGACTCCGTCGAAACCCTGATCAAAAACGCCGACACCGCGATGGACCGCGCCAAGCAGCAGGGGCGCAACCAATATCTGTTTTATTCCCAGGACATGAATACACGCTCGCGGGAGCGCTTGGAATTGGAAAGCAGTTTACGCCGGGCGCTCGACCGTAACGAGCTGCGCCTCCACTACCAGCCGCAAGTGAGCCTGAAAACTGGGAAAATCATCGGGGCGGAAGCCCTGATACGCTGGCAACATCCTGAAAAAGGGATGATTTCTCCCGCCCAATTCATTCCCCTGGCGGAAGAAACCGGCCTGATCATCCCGATAGGCGAATGGGTGCTGGACACGGTCTGCGCCGACAACAAGGCCTGGCTGGACGAAGGCCTGCCTATCGTCAAGCTGGCAGCCAACCTGTCGGCGCAGCAATTCAAGCAAAAAAATCTTTCTACTATCGTTTTGCAAACCTTGCAACGCCATGGCTTGGAACATCATTTCCTGGAGCTGGAAATCACCGAAAGCGTGGTGATGGACGATACCGAGAAAGCCATACGCATGCTCAAGGAACTCAATGAAATCGGCATCAAAATGGCCCTCGACGACTTTGGCACAGGCTATTCCAGCCTGAGCTACCTGAAACGTTTTCCTATCGACAAACTAAAAATCGATCAATCCTTCGTCCGCGACATCACCACCGACGCGAACGATGCCACCATCGCCCTGGCGGTGATTTCGCTGGCGCGCGGCATGAAAATGAACGTGATTGCCGAAGGGGTGGAAACAGAGGAACAATTGGCGTTCTTGCACGCCCACGACTGCGATGAAATCCAGGGCTATCTGTTCAGCCGCCCGGTGCCGGCCGAGGTATTCCGCCAGATGCTGGTAGACGGCACGTGCATGGAACAATTCGCGAGTGGCGGCCAGCAGACCGACCTATGGGGCTAGGGAAACATTTCTCTCGCCGGTGGTACTAGCAGCAGGTTATGGCTATACATTACATTAAAAATGTTAGAAACCGTACGGTAAGATAAACTCCCTTGTATTGGGGTTTGTACAGGTTGAGTGCCATGGCCTAAGACTGGTGGTCTCAGAAAATTACATCGCATTCAACTATGAACCTTGATCGTCTATACCATTCAATAAGAAGTGTGGCCGGTTTCACAGGAGTAGCTATTGTCTGTTCTCTGTGTCTACCAGGAACCCGTGCAAACGCGCAAGAAATCATGAAGGCGTGTGCCGGAATGGAGGTGCGATCAATCGACATCTCAGCCGAGCCCGATAGAAAGGTTCTTCTCGACGCTACGCCCGAAAAACCCGCGATACAGATAGTACCCGCACCGCCATCGTCAACCACGCCAGGTGCGTCGGAAAAAGTGGTAACGGTAATTGCCCTCGGCCCCGTTCTGGGTTCTATGGATTCGCCTAAGGTGGAGACCTGCCTAGCGTGTACCGCAAAAGGCGTTGTACTCACAGCAACTATCACGCGTTCCGCCGATTATCATGGCGCTGTCCTAGCAAATATAATTTGGCGCCCCAAAATAGAAATCGCTGTTGCCCTCCGACAGCCCGAGATAATCCTTGCAACGACATGGAGGATGCGTCTGACTACCGGCGCTGAGTTGGCTCATGCTCAAACCCCACCGTATCCAGACCAAAAGTATCCGATTACCGTGACGGCAACTGTTCGCTGAACATCTTCCCCCCCAAGTTACATCCTGTTCACGGCCTAGACCAAGGCGGGGAGGAATATCCGCATCATCATCGCGATAGGCGGTTTCGGCGGGTTCAGAGCGAACGGATTTAATAGCCCCTCCCTAGCCGGTCAACTGCGCGTAGAGCAAGGGCAACTGCTGCGGCAATTCCGAAGGTTTGCGGATGACGACATACCCGCCGATACCGAACAAATGGGGCAGGTAGTCGTTGGCGCGCTCGTCTATCGTCACGCAAAACGGGCGCAAGCCCAGCCGCCTGGCTTCCAGCACGGCCTGGCGCGTATCCTCGATACCGTAGCGCCCCTCGTAATGATCGAGATCGTTGGGCTTGCCGTCGGTCAGCAGAAACAATAGCCGCTGACTCGACTGTTCGCGCTCGAAAAGGCGGCTGGCATAGCGGATCGCCGCGCCCATGCGGGTGTAATAACCCGGCTTGATGGCCTCGATCCGGCCGCGCACTTGGGCCGAGTATTTTTCCTCGAAGGTTTTCAGCACCTGGAAGCGGACCTTGTGGCGTTTCAGCGAAGAAAAGCCGTACAGCGCAAAGCGGTCGCCGGTGGCCGCCAGCGCTTCGGAAAACAGGAACAGGCTATCGCGGATCACGTCCACCACCCGCGCGCTATTGCTGATATGCGCATCGGTGGACAGCGATAGATCGGCCAGCAGCAAGCAAGACAAGTCACGTTCCCGATTCCGTTGCGCGCGGTACAGTCCCCGCTCGGCCGCCGCGATGCCGCTGCGCCGATCCGCCGCAAGCTGCACGCACGCATCCAGATCGAGCTCCGATCCGTCGTGCTGTCCCTTGACCCAGACACGTGCAGGCGTCAGCGCCTCGAACTGGCTGCGCAAGGTCCGGGCGGAGCGTGCCAGGCGAGCCGGCAAGGGACAGGGTTGCGCATCCCGCGCCAGCATCGGCTGCACGCGGCAATGATCGGGCAGCCATTGCCGCTTCCGGTAGTGCCACTCCGGCAACAATACCCCCTCGCCCAGCGGCAGATCGTCAACGGCCGCGGAGGGCAGATCGAGATCGAAACGCAGCCGCGAAGCCGTTCTTTTGCCGTCCCGCGCCACGCTCATCACGTCGAGGTCTTCCGCCGCTTGCTCGGCTCCGGCATCGTCGTCTTCATCGGTTGCGCGGTTTACCCGGACATACTCCGTCCAACTCATGATGCTTTCCGCCCGGAAGAACAACAGGAAGGGGTTTTTATTGTCAGGCATGTCCACCCGCTCCGCCCGGTGGCGTTTTGAATCGGCAGTATTCTTGCTCCTGCCGTCGCCTTCATGCTGCGGTTCATCGTCAGAGGAGTCCTTGCCGCTCCGATCCGGCAAAGCGCGCGGCGGGTTGGGATGCAACCACAGGAGCACCGGATGGGGGGGACGGTTGGCGTAGGGCAGCGCGTCCACGCTGCCCGGATCGCTCAACGCGGCGCGTATCGCTTGCTCCATGGCCGCTTCGTCTGGCGGCAGCCTCGTCGGGTCGGGGCGCAGCGCCAAAACGGCATCGAGCAGGCGCTGGTAGCGCGCGCGTATGCCGGGGAAGCGCTCGAATACCGTCAATGTGGCCTGCTGGCTGCGTACCGCCCACGAGCGATGATCGTCATCATCCATGGCCGCCAGCGCAATCAGCCACAGGTAGAGATCGCGGTTGAGGCTGCGTTGCGGCAGGATGTCAAGCACGGCAGGCAGACGCAAGATCTCGTCGTCGAGCCAGGTCAGCTCGACCCTTTCGCCGCTGCCGGCGATGCGCTGCAGCAAGCTGCGGCGCGCGCCGTGCCCGGTCGCATCGGCGGCCCCGACGCTGAGGCCGCTGTCGCCGCCGAGGGCGCGGAAGAAGATGCCGGCGGTCTTGCTGATACCTTCGAGCGTCACTGCTTCCTGCGGATAGCGCTTCTCCGCCGCACCGGTGATG
>JAIOJO010000499.1 GCA_019911985.1 Sulfuricellaceae bacterium
GTACCCTGAGCGCCCGCGTTGATTTTGACCGGCAAAATTTTGGCCGCCGGGGCCAAACCGGAAACGCCCAGGCCATTGTTTTGCGCCGCCGCAATAATTCCTGCCACACGGGTGCCATGGCCCAATAGATCCTGCGGGGAGGCGTTACCGTTGATGGGGTCGTCGCCATAATTTTTGCCGTTACTTAGCAAGTTGGGCATAAGGTCCGGGTGCGTTAAATCGACGCCCGTATCGATCACGGCGACGACGACGCCGCTCCCTCGGCCCAACGCCCATAGGGTTCTATCACCGATAACCGGCAGCCACCATTGATTAATGTAGGACGGGTCGTTTGGCGGAGGCGGCACCGTTTCTTCGAAGTGCCCGAGATAATTCGGTTCGGCATACAGCACATTGGGGTCTTGCTTGATCGCCGCGATTTGGTCTTGAATATCCGCCCACTTGCTCCGGCCTGCCGCCCGGGCAAGCTTGCCCGCCACGCGCACCACTTCGGTATGCCGGTTGACCCGACGCGCAACGGCGCCATGGTCGGCAAAGCGGTTCAGCGTTTTGTACTTGACGATGATTTCATCGGGCACCTGGATTTCGGCTGCGCCGAGAGGCAGCGACATCAGGCCTAGCACAATCAACAATGCCATGCCCACGGCCCTATATGGGATTCGGCTTAAGTACATACTAGCTATTACCGCTTCACAAAAGGATTGGCGGTTGGCTGTACGCCAGCCTGCTGCGCCGCCTGGATGGCTTCAAGCAGCGTGCGCCCCTGAATCGGCGGTGCAGACGGCGGCGTTTCTGGCGCAGTCGGCTGCGCCGCCGGGGCCTGTTGCGGAGCTTGCGCTGGGGCAGCCGCCGCCGGCTGAGGAGCGGCCGCTAGTCCGGGCGGGGGCGGCGTGACCGGCGCGACGGCTATAGGCTCAATACCCGGAACCGATGTGGGTACCGAGGGCGGCAAGACAACCGGCTCCTGAACAACAGGGGCGATAGGCCCGGAGGCTATCCGATCCCGCTTCGCGGCGAAGGTCACGGGGTAGCGCTGCCCCCCGCCTTCCATCACGATGCTTTTATCCGACAATTCGGCCAAGGTATACGGCCCCACCGCCTGGCCAACAGCCACCACAACAAAAGGTCTGGCATTGGACTCAGGCATTAACTTTTTGAGTCCCGGGCTGAGTTTAAGGATGGCTCTCTTATAGCTACCGACGGACATCACCCCATAAACCTCGATATCCCCCGAATTTAAAGGGGGAACAGGCGGGACAACCGGTTTTTCGGGCCAAGGCTGCCGCTGCGGGTCGAAAACATTCTTTTCGTATATGTCGGAATAATTGGCTTTAGCGGCCACATTGGTGTCTGCTGCAGGTGTTGCGCCGCACGCGGCAGCATAACCAAGCAGCGCCAGAATTATGCTCCAGAGCAATAGGTTAGAAGGAAATTTAGCAAATCGAGTCATATGGCAAAGGCCGCCGTTATGTGCGACATTTTTCTCTCTATAGTAGTCCAATACCATTGGGCAGTCCCGGCGCTCGCCTCAAAGGAAAGCCTCATACCTGCTCTGTTTCGCACCCCTCCCCCACCTGCGGGGGAGGGGCCGGGGGAGAGGCAATCCAATACCCGTTTTATGTCAAATTAGGAATTACATGCCGCCAAGGCGCTACTGTTTCCCAGGCTTATAGTTGCAAGCCTGATTAATCGCCTCATCTTCCATCGTATTCGGTATAGCCGCCTGTGGCCCTGCAGCACCCAACAACCCGCCGCCCGTTCCGCTCACTGAATACGTCTGGGTATTCCCCAAGAAATATTTGCCGTTAGCTACAATTAAGCGCTGCGCGCACTCCAAATAATATTGCCGCTCCAAGCTATCGTAGGGCTTGTTAACAAACGGAAAAATCTGCTTTTTATCATAAACGTAGCGAAAACGGGCATTAACCACGTCCCCTTCCCGCTGGAAAGTTTGCGTATCCATAAAAAGGCGGTATTTGCCCTGTGTTGTTGTGGCAACTGGCAGCCAAACGTCTTCGGCAAAAGCCTGGTGCGCAAACAGGCTTAATGTTAAAGCGATGCCTACCCATGATATTAGTTTCATCCTGAAAAACCCCTTAAATTTATTTAGCAATGTCACGCCAAACGCAATATCGAACAGCAGAAAATACAAGCGGACAAGCCTTGGAGGCGCAGAAACTCGATATACAACCGCCTACCTGACCCGCCAGTATAACTCAAACAATAGCTCGAAAATCAGCCTTCGAGGCTCGTGACCGACAAGGACAGATCCATTCGACATCGAGTCGCTACTGCCCGGTTAATTCAAGGAGCGAAGTTCGGAAACCCTATGGCTGAAGCAGATATGCTACACCCTCATACCCCACTACCTAACGTGGTTACTAGATTATCAAGCCCGTCTTAGAAAATCCTGATAGGAATTGGCGATACCGTCCTTCAAGCCGACTTTCGGGCGCCAGCCCAGACCTGTCAGGCGGGCCACGTCCAGCAATTTTTGCGGCGTACCGTCAGGCTTCGAAGTATCCCACTCGATTTCCCCTTCATAGCCAACCGCGTCGCGCACCATACCGGCCAAGTCGCGAATGGTCAGGTCTTCCCCGCAGCCGATATTGATCAACGGCGGCTGATCGGCGGATTCGCAAATCTCGCTATACTTTTCTTCAGGCAGATCCGCCAGGAAAATGGTGGCATCCGCCATATCATCGCTGAAGAGAAATTCCCGCCTTGGCCGTCCCGTGCCCCAGGCCGTCACGGTGGGGCGGGAGTTCACCTTGGCTTCGTGCATTTTCCGAATCAGCGCCGGCATCACATGAGACTTTTCCAGGTCGTAGTTGTCGCCGGGCCCATACAGATTGGTTGGCATAACCGCCAGATAGCGTGTGCCGTACTGCCGATTGTAGGCCCAGCACATTTCAATGCCGGCGATTTTCGCCACCGCATAGGGCTGGTTGGTCTTCTCCAGCGGCCCCGTCAGTAGGTATTCCTCCTTGATGGGCTGCGGACATTCGCGCGGGTAAATGCAGGACGAACCAAGAAACACCAGCCGCCGCACTCCTGCCAGCCAGGCGCCGTGAATCACATTGGTCTGGATGGCAAGGTTGTGATAGATGAATTCCGCCGGGTAGGTCGAGTTGGCGAGGATGCCCCCGACCTTTGCCGCCGCCAGGAATACGTAGTCCGGCTTTTCACTCTGGAAAAACGCATGCACCGCACCCTGGTCGGTCAGGTCGAGTTCGGCATGAGTGCGGGTGAGCAGGTTGGCGTGGCCTGTCGCTTGCAAGCGACGCACGATCGCCGAACCGACCAGACCGCGATGCCCGGCAACGTAGATTCTTGCATCTTGTTTCATGTTTATTGAACTAGCTTCCCAGATTTGAAGTCATGGCGACTCAAGCCCATCGAATGTCTTCACCAACTGCCGGCGAATTTCCCGATAGGCGTCCGCCAGCAGAAAGACATTTTCATGCGCGGACAACAGGGCACTCGCCAGTTCCGCTGGGTCGTTCACGTATTCGTGAACCATACGATTGCGCAGCTTTCGCAGCGCCATCCAGGTATCCGCGGATTTCAACAGCCCGAGTTTTTCCGCGCGGTCGAGGTTTTCCAACATGGCGCCCGATCTTTCGCCCATGACGCCAAGAAAAACCGGCAACAACTTGTCGCCCAGAGTATCCTGCAACCTCCCGAAACGAGCCACGAATGCGTCAACCCGTACCGACAGATCATCGTCCTGCGGAAGCAACCGGATGGTCGCGTCGTCCAATGGCACGGCAAACAGGCTGGCATCAATACGCTGGAGGTATTCCAGTTCAAGGGCACAGATTTTCAGCAAGGCCCGTAGCCTTCCAGCCACCTCGGGAGAAAGCGCCTTCACAGTCCTATCCCCTGTTCGCGGGCAATCCGGTGGATAGGTTGTTCGGGAGTGGAAGGCGTTACCAGCACCACATCCACCCGTCTGCCACCCAGCCGCCGTTGCAACCGCGCCGCCAGATCAGCGGCAGTAAACGCCAAACGCTCCACGGTGGAGGATGTTTCGACCAGCAGGTCGATATCGCCTCCCCGCGCCTCGTCATTCAATCTGGAGCCGAACAGCTTGACTGTGACGGGGTCGTGAAAGTATTCCTCAACCGTATGGCGAATGATGCCGGCTTGTTCCGCTGAGAGTCGCATGCTACTCCTCGGTGATTTTCCAAAAATATCCGTTTACTCATGGCAATTCAGTACAGCATAGCCATGCTTCTTGACCAGCTCGTCGCGCTCCGCCGCCTTGAGGTCTTCGCGCACCATTTCCGCCACCAACTCGTCGAAGGTAATCTTGGGCGTCCAGCCGAGCTTGTCTTTTGCCTTGCTCGGGTCGCCCAGCAAGGTTTCCACCTCGGTAGGCCGGAAGTAGCGGGGATCGACCGCCACGATGCATTTACCGGCATGGTCGTAGCCTTTTTCTTCAACCCCGCCGCCCTCCCAACGAACCGTCATGCCGAGTTCTGTGGCGGCGGCATTGACGAAGTCGCGCACGCTGTATTGCACGCCGGTGGCGATAACGAAATCCTCGGGCTTGTCCTGTTGCAACATCAACCACTGCATTTCCACATAATCCTTGGCGTGTCCCCAATCGCGCTTGGCATCCAGGTTGCCGAGATACAGGCAGTCCTGCAAGCCCAGCTTGATACGCGCCAGCGCTCGGGTGATCTTGCGGGTGACGAAGGTTTCGCCGCGCACCGGAGACTCATGATTGAACAGGATGCCGTTGCAGGCATACATCCCGTAGGCCTCGCGGTAGTTGACGGTAATCCAGTAGGCATAGAGCTTGGCAACCGCGTACGGCGAGCGCGGATAAAACGGCGTGGTTTCCGTCTGCGGGGTTTCCTGCACCTTGCCAAACAGCTCCGAGGTCGATGCCTGGTAAAAGCGCGTCTTCTTTTCCAAGCCGAGAATTCTCACCGCCTCCAAAACCCGTAGCGTTCCCAATGCATCGGAATTCGCCGTATATTCCGGCTCCTCGAAGGACACAGCCACGTGGCTTTGCGCCGCCAGATTGTAAATCTCATCCGGCTGCACTTGCTGAATAATGCGGATCAGGCTGCTGGAATCGGTCATGTCGCCGTAGTGCAACACGAAGTTGCGCTGGCTAACGTGCGGGTCCTGGTACAGGTGGTCGATCCTATCGGTATTGAACAGTGAGGCACGGCGCTTGATACCGTGGACGATATACCCCTTGTTCAGCAGGAACTCCGCTAAATAGGCGCCGTCCTGGCCGGTGACGCCCGTAATAAGTGCTTTTTTCTTCATGGTTTGTGCTTTTAAAATGAAATTTCTAATTTTGCGAGGCGGCCACGCCTATCTTGAATACCCTGAAATTCAAAATCCGCGGGTCATTCGGAACAGGAAGGTTATCGCTATTTACTGCGTGGATATGCAACACCTGGGGTGTTACCTTACTCGACGGGATCGACAAATGTAAAGTTTGCCGTCCAGTTACGATGGCAGAGGCGATCTTCTGCCCACTTTCATCCAAAATTTGCAATGAGAGTGGCTTTTCGCCTAGGCTTGGGCCAGGCTCCACATCCAACTCAAGCTGTTGCAATTCGTCACTTTGCCGATACAAAACAATTTCAGCATTGTTTTTTGCCCATCTGAAGCTCTCTCCCGCAAAACTTTCAAAATTGTACCATCCGTCCCCAAGTTGGGGCTTCGCCGCCCAAGCTTCAGACGCCTTGGAATTTTTCCTAATGATATCCTTTGCCAATGCAATCGTTGCAATAGTGCTTTCATCATAAGCACGATCCGACAAACCGACCCTAAAAATGCGGTAATTCAGCTTCCGTGGCTCGATTGGGGATATCGTCTTTCCTCTTGCGTCGCTGGAAAATGTAAACGGGCCAACCTTACCCTGAACCGGGACCCAGTGGCAAGAATACCCCTCGACGACATAGTCGCCCAACAAGTTCCCGTCACCATCCCGCCCCGCGATGTTCAAAGGCTTAAAATCCACGCTCGGGCCTGACTCGGCACAAAAATGCAGGTATTTTGCATTCGAATCCGGTCTTATTACCCAAACTATAAATGCATTATTCCGTCCATCCGACACCCATCGAAAAGGAAGCGCGCGAACGCCTGAAAGTTCACGTTCGGGCTCCCAGTAGGAAACCAGTTGAACGAGATTGTGAGCCGGTGCCTCTACCAAACTGAAGATTTCAGACCGCCAGATTTCCTTACCTTCTTCGTAATTTACCACATCTCTAGCACCCTCCATCCGCAGCAGGTACTTTGCCTTTGTCTCATCCTCCTCGGTTTTCAAATTCGCGGCGGCAACAACCTGGCG
>JAIOJO010000500.1 GCA_019911985.1 Sulfuricellaceae bacterium
TCACGCAGGAAGTTGATCACTTCCCAGTGCTGCTCGGTCAAGTCCACTTTCTCTTCCGCAGCCAGATACACGGCCGCATCTTCAGTCCACTGGCTCAGATCAACCAAATAACCTTCTTCGTCGGTGTCATACGTTTTACCGTTAATTTCGAAGCTCATTGCACTTCTCCTAAGTAAATTTGAAATTATAGCCAGGATTGGACGTTGGCACTATCAGCAACCAGATCCACAAAGCCACCATAGTCCACCATCTTCACGCCATCAATGACGTTATCTGCCATGCCGCGCGCTTCCAGATCCGGCCATAGGGCGCACACGGAAATTTTCTTGCTTGCCATCAGGTTTTTTAGCGCCTTCTCAGAAACGCCGCCTTTGGTCACAGCAAACACTCCATCCTCGGTCAAAAGAATGGTAGAGCCTTCTTGAGCCATGCGCATGCAGCTTTCCAAGGAATTGCGCTCAAACGGCGATTTGTTGACAATATGCAGCATATTTTTCTCCTTTAGAAGCTGATTACGACATCTTGCTCGGCCATCATATCGGCCATTTCTGCGGAGCTCATAACGGTCACGTCCACCAGCAAGTCGTCTTCAGTCAGCCCGCGCGCTTCCAAAGACTCTTTTTCGACATACAATTTCTCGATGTCGTAGCCCTCCAATGCGCGAAATGTCGGAGAGAAATTTTTCATCCCGGCCGCCTTGGTCTGCTGGCCTTTTTTTAACTGATACACGCCATCGTCGCAGAATACCAAACTTACGTCTTGGTCGAACGCAGCACTAATCAGCACGACTTCCAAGCTCTCCAGAGCGTAGATTGTTCCGTATGGCGCCTTGCGGTTGACGAACATAAATTTTTTAACGGTACCCGACACATCTTCATCCATGTCTATTCCACCTGTTGATTCAGTCATACTTCCCCCTCAATCACCAAAAACGACCAGACGGTCCGATTGAATGCCCGACTCGACCAACTGACCAAGCCCGGAAATCCTGAATCCGGCGGCAAGATTATCGTCCTTGATACCGCGACGCAGTGCGGCTGCCACGCATACCACCAGATCAACACCGTGCTCTTCTGCTAGCTTCGTCCACCGGGCTACAATATTTCGGTCATCCTGTGGAGGCTCGGTCAGGGCGCTGGAGTTATTCACTCCATCATGATAGAAAAACACACGGTCAACGGAGTGACCTTTATCAATTGCCGCCTTAGCGAACTGGTAAGCCGTATCTGTCGCTTGATGCGTATAAGGCCCCTCATTAACCAGTATTCCAAATTTCATTTGGTTATCCTTCTGTACTTATCCAAATTCTTATTATCGATACCCGCCAGGTATCAAACCAACCCGGCGGGCGCCGAGAAATTAGAAGCGGATGTAAGTCGATGCATTAAGACTATTGCGGGAACCGCGCCAGTCATCGATTAGGTACTTGGTGAACGGCAAACCGGTTTTTTCGAAGAACCGTGGCCAGCCAATGCGGTCGATCCAATCCGAAATACGCTCCCAATCCCGTGCGTCTTCTTTGTAAGCAGAGAGTATCTGCTTAACAATGGCGGACACCTCAGGCCAACGCGGCGGGTTATTGGGAATACCGGAAGCCACCAACTTGTGGAAGGTGGGCTTGGAACGAGCATTGGAGTTTTTACCGCCAACCCAGATCGCAAACTTCGAATGTTCCGGGTCATTGATTTGCATCGGCGGGCAGGGTGGGAAGCAGGCGCCGCAGCAGATGCACTTCTTCTCGTCCACTTCCAAAGATGGCTTGCCGTTCACCAGCGCCGGGCGAATTGCCGCCACCGGGCAACGCGCCACAACCGTCGGGCGCTCGCACGCATTAGCCACCAGATCATGGTTGATCTTAGGCGGTTTGGTGTGCTGAATGATGATCGCGATATCGCCTTGACCGCCGCAGTTAATTTCGCAGCAAGATGTCGTCAATTTAACGCGATGCGGCATCTCTTCCTTAATGAACTCTTCATGCAAATCGTCCATCAAAGCCTTTACCGCGCCAGAAGCATCGGTGCCGGGGATATCGCAATGCAACCAGCCCTGGGTATGGGCTATCATGGACACCGAGTTACCCGTGCCGCCGACCGGAAAACCCTTGTCGTTCAGCGCCTTGATCAGCGGGTCCACTTTACTTGCCTCGGATACCATGTATTCGATATTGCTGCGCACGGTAAAGCGGATATGCCCCTCGGCAAACTGATCGGCGATGTCGCACAGCGTACGAATGGTGTACACATCCATCTGACGTGCGGTACCCGCTTTCACCGTCCACACTTCGTCGCCGCTTTTGGCTACGTGGTGCAGAACCCCGGGACGGGGTCGATCGTGGTATTTCCAGTTACCATAATTTTTCTTCATCACCGGATGAAGGTACTGCACATGGTCTGGAACACCACTCTCAATGGGTTGACGTAATTCAGCCATTATTAATCTCCAAACTAACTGTTAAAGTGTAATCCGCAAAAACTTAAGCGGCATTAGCTTTTTTCTGCTCAATTTTTGCCACTTCCTCATCCCAACCGTCCATACGGACATAGGGGTTGGTGCGTGGGTGGCTGACCATATTAGGATCAACATCGATACCCATGCCTTCCAAGAAGTTTACCAGGCCAATCCGCTCGATCATTTCGCCCGTGCGCTCGTGCTCCAGAGCGTTCTCGGCAAAAAAGTCGATGGCGCGGCCGCCCAAATCTATCAGCGCCTCGTAATCCTCATCCGACTCGAGCTTCATGAAAGGAATGATTACCGTGCCCATCAGATCGCCGATCTTCAGCGTGCGCTTACCACCCATCAAAATGGTGGCACCTTTATCATTGCCAGGAGCCAAAGCACCCGTCATGACGTTAATACAATGCATGCAGCGCACGCAGTCATGGTTAGTGATTTCGACAGAATGGGTATCGTTCAGCGCAACGGAAGAAATACCCTCGCCCTTCGAAACTTTAGCCGTCTCTTTCAAGCTAATGGCATTGGTCGGGCAACGGCTGATTACGTTGTTCACCAGCTCATCCATACCGTGCTTGGCAAACCACTGTTTAGCCAAAACCTCATCGGTTTGGATGTTGTCGCGCCATGTGCCGATCACCGCCATATCGGCACGCTGAATAGAGTTTACGCAGTCGTTCGGGCAGCCTGAGAACTTGAACTTGAACTTGTAAGGCAAAGCAGGACGGTGCATCTCATCGAGGAAATTATTCACTACCGTGCGCAGGGCGCGGGCTTCATCGTAGCAAGACTGCTCGCAACGCGCGGCGCCAACGCAAGACATGGAGGTACGCACAGCGGGGCCGGCGCCGCCCAGATCGAAGCCCAACTCGTTCAACTCATCGAATGCGGGCTGCACATTAGCCGTACTCGCGCCTTGGAACATAATGTCGCCAGATTGTCCGTGGAACGCAATCAGACCGGATCCATGCTTTTCCCAAATGTCGCAGAATTTGCGCATGACGTCTGTGTTGTAATGCATGCCAGCAGGGGGCTGAATGCGCAAGGTGTGAAATTCGGCGGCGTCAGGGAAAATCGGTTTTTCATTTTCGTCTTTCAATTCGGTAAAACGCGGAATAATACCGCCGCCGTAACCGAACACACCAACCGTACCGCCCTTCCAATAACCTTTTTTGGTTTTGTAGGAATGCTCAAGCTGACCCATCAAGTCAACCATCATATCGTTGTCTTTAGCCAAACGCTTTAGGCCCGTCACAAAACTGGGCCAAGGGCCGCTTTCCAACTGGTCCAACATCGGCGTATCGTGCATTTTCTTTGCCATCGTATTTTCTCCTACTAAAAAATTAAGCGGTTGTGTGAGCCGACTGAAAGCCGACCCTCCAGATTTGCCAACCCCCCTGCCGGCGCCACCTCCTCACCCCCGCCATTTATTGCGAGAGCTCGCACCATACAGCTCGGCCTAAAACCCCTCTTCCACCGGGCTTATTCGGCAGAAACAATCCTTATTTATTAGAGGCAAAAAAACCTCCCGCGGCCCCTTGGCCCGCAATTGGAAGCTCTTTTGTCCACTCGCCAACCAATCCAGCAAGTTAGCGC
>JAIOJO010000501.1 GCA_019911985.1 Sulfuricellaceae bacterium
TTTCCCAGACAGCGTGCTCATCAATTCGCCAGCGACCGTACTAGCAGATTTCGGCCACCGGCCTTTGTCTGCAGCGAATTCCGCAAACGGGGTCTTGCCGCCGCTCAACAGTTCGACCGCTTCAGACACCTGTGCGCGAGCGATGTAATCCTGGTAAGCCGGAATCGCCACTGCCGCCAAAATACCGATGATCGCGACCACGATCATCAATTCGATAAGGGTAAAACCCTTTTGGATTTGTTTCATTGTATTTCTCCCATATGGTTGATGAAAAGAACACCGTCGTGTTCGTGAGGGATATAAGCAACTAGCATTCCACATTGCCCATCGCGGTATTTTGCGGCGCCAAGTCCGAAGATACGTCAAACCGGCTCACGTCATCCGTCACAATGTGACGATTTACGTCACATTATGCCGCGTAGCCCGGAATTTTGCTTTCGTCCACTTCGTCGATCTGGTTGGGTTCGAGGTAGGCTTGCGCGTACTGCAGGTAGACTTTCTCGCGGACGAAGATATTGAACAAGTCCGGGTCTACGTGATTGTCCAGGCGCATTTTGCCGAGGATGTTCAGCGCCACGGAAAGCTTTTTGCCGTCCTTGTATGGCCTATCCTTGGCGGTGAGCGCTTCGAAGATGTCGGCGATGCCCATGATGCGCGCTTGCACCGACATCTGGTCGCGCGTCAAGCCTTTCGGGTAGCCCTTGCCGTCCATGCGTTCGTGGTGGCCGCCGGCGAATTCCGGCACGCGCTGCAGGTGCTTGGGCCAGGGTAAGGCTTCGAGCATTTTGATGGTCGCGACGATATGGTAATTGATGATTTCGCGCTCTTCGTTGGTCAGCGTGCCTTTGGCGATATTCAGGTTGGCCGTTTCGTCCTCGTTGAGGAAGGGCGCGTCCTCGCCCTGCTCGTTGATCCAGCGGTAGGCGGCGATGGACTTCACCCGTTCCTGCAACTCGGGCGACATGAACTCCCCGCCGATATTGCACTTGCGCAGGTATTCACGGTCGTCTTCCAATTGCCGCACGCGCTCGGCGCAGGCCTGTTCGGCTTCCTCGCCGGCGCCTTCCAGCTTGGCGCGCAGCATGGCGATTTCCGCATCGCGTTTCAGCACCTCGAAACGGCAATCGATCTCATGGATGCGGTCGTACAGCGTGTGCAGCTTGGTCGCCTTGTCCACCACGTGCACCGGCGTGGTGATTTTGCCGCAGTCGTGCAGCAGCGCGGCGATCCGCAGCTCGTAGCGGGTGCGGTCGTCGAGGCGGAAACCGGCCACATCCCCTTCCGGATCGGCCTCTGCCGCATCCGCCAGCATCATCGTGAGCTGCGGCACCCGTTCGCAGTGGCCGCCGGTATAGGGCGATTTTTCGTCGATTGCGATGTTGATCAGCTTGACGAAAGATTCGAACAGTTCTTCCAACTGGACGATCAGCAAGCGGTTGGTCAAGGCGATGGCCGCCTGCGACGCCAGCGCTTCGGCGAACTGCTGATCCTCGATGGAGAAGGGGATGATCTCGCCGCTCGCCGCGTCCTGCGAATTGAGCAACTGCAACACCCCGATGATTTCGTTCTCGTGGTTTTTCATCGGAATGGTGAGGAAGGATTTGGAACGGTAGCCGGTGCTCTGGTCGAACTTGCGCGTGCCAGAAAAATCGAAACCCTCGGCGGTATAGGCGTCGGCGATGTTGACGGTTTGGTCGTGCAATACCGCGTAGGCCACCACCAGCGATTCGTTGGGCACGCCGTCGCGGTACAGCGGCAGCGGCGGAAAGGGAATGGCGACCCCGGTCGTCCCGCCCATCGCGATGCCGAGCGAATCGGTGCGCATGATCTCGAAGCTGAGATGGCTGTCCTTTACCCGGTAGAGCGTGCCGCCGTCGGCATTGGTCAGGGTTTTGGCGGCGAGCAGGATGATCTCCAGCAAACGCTCGCTGTTCCGTTCCGCCGAGAGCGAAACGCCTATTTGGGTCAATTGTTCGAGTCGGTTAAGAATCGCTTCCGGGCTTAATGAAGACACGATCGCCTCCTTATCCTTCGTGGATGTTATGCGCTACGACAGGGCCGCGTCTATTTGATACAAACGGCGCGCACGGACCGCATGTCGGTAATGCCCTGCAAGACTTTGTCCATGCCGTCCTGCTTCAGCGTGCGCATGCCTTCTTCCAGCGCCGTCGCGACGATTTCGGCGACGCGGGCGTGCTCCTGAATGTTTTTCTTGACCGCGTCGGTGCCCACCAGCAGTTCGTGCAAGCCGACGCGCCCCTTGTAGCCGGTTCCGTTGCATAGCTCGCACCCCGCCGCGGTAAACAAGGTGAATTTCCCCTTGTCGTCGGCGTACTTGCTTTTCCACTCCGCATACACCTTGGCCGTGGCCGCTGCGGCATCCCGCTTCCACTCGTCGGTATGCTCCAGCTCGGCGCAAAATTCGCCGAGCAGCAGCTTCATTTCTTCCTCGCTGGCCACATGCGGTTTTTTGCACGAGCACAGGCGCTTGCCCAGCCGCTGGGCCAGCACGCCGAGCAAGGCGTCGGCGAAGTTGAACGGGTCCATCCCCATGTCCAACAGGCGGATAATGCTCTCCGGCGCGCTGTTGGTGTGCAAGGTGGAAAACACCAAGTGGCCGGTCAGCGAGGCTTCGATACCGGTGGACACGGTTTCCTTGTCGCGCATCTCGCCGACCATGATGACGTCGGGATCGGCGCGCAGGAAAGCGCGCATGGCCGTGGCGAAGGTGAGGCCGGCCTTGGGGTTCATCTGCACCTGGCGCAAGCCCTTTTGGGTAATTTCCACCGGGTCTTCCGCCGTCCAAATTTTGGTATCGGAGGTGTTGATGTATTTGAGGATGGAATGCAAGGTCGTGGTTTTGCCGGAACCGGTCGGGCCGCACACGAAAAACAAGCCGTAGGGCTTGGAGACGATCTCCTTGACCTGATCCAGGTTGCGCTGGCTCAAGGCCAGCTTCTCCAGCGGCAAGGGCTCGCCTGCGGCCAAAATACGCATCACCACGTCCTCCACGCCGCCCGCCGACGGAATGGTGGCGACCCGCAACTCGATGTCGAGAGGGCCGAAGCGCTTGAACTTGATCTTGCCGTCCTGCGGCTTACGCTTTTCCGAAATGTCCAAATCGCACATGATTTTGAGGCGCGTCACCAAGGCATTGCGGTAGCTCGACGGCACCTCGATATAAGGCATCAGCGAGCCGTCGATACGCATGCGGATCAGCGTCTTGG
>JAIOJO010000502.1 GCA_019911985.1 Sulfuricellaceae bacterium
ACTTCGCTTGTTTGCGTTCGCGGCGTTGTTCCACCCATTCGTACATCAGCGGCAGCAGCAGCAAGGTCAGCGCGGTGGAGGTGAACAGCCCGCCCACCACCACCGTCGCCAACGGACGCTGGGTTTCCGCCCCCACACCGCTGGAAAGCAGCATCGGCACCAGGCCGAAGATGGCAATGGATGCTGTCATCAACACCGGCCTCAGCCGTAGTGCAGCGCCTTGCTTGACCGCCTCCCTGACCGACAGCCCTTGTCGTCGCTGATCGTTGAGGAAGGACACCAGCACAATGCCGTTCAGCATCGCCACCCCGAACACGGCGATGAAGCCGATGGCCGATGGCACCGAAAGATACTGTCCGGTGATGAACAAACCGATCACGCCACCGATGGTGGCGAACGGCACGTTGGCGATAATCAGCGTGGCATAGGTGAGCGAGTTGAACGCGGTGTAGAGCAGGATAAAGATCAGCCCGATGGTGAGCGGCACAATCAGCGCCAGCTTGGCCATGGCGCGCTGCTGGTTCTCGAAGGCGCCGCCCCACTCGATCCAGTAACCGGCTGGAATTTTCACTTCGCTCTTGATCCTGGCCGCGGCCTTCTTCACGAAGCTGTCCACATCGCGTCCCTTCACGTCCATCTGGATGACGGCATAACGTTGCAACTGCTCGCGCCGCACGAAAGAATAACCTTCGTCTAACTCTACTGTGGCGACTCTGGAGAGCGGCACCAGTGCACCGCTCTGGGTGCGGATCGGGATGTTGTTGATGGCTTCCACGCTGTTGCGGAAATCAGGAGCGAGCCACACCTGGATGTCGAAACGCTTGACCCCGTCGATCAACGTACTCACCGCCTTGCCGCCGATGCCGGCCTGTACCACCTCAAGGATTTCATCGGCGTTGATGCCAAAGCGCGCCGCCTCATCCCGGTTCACCTTGACCACCATCTGCGGCTTGCCTTTGTTCGCTTCCAATGACAGGTCCGCGACGCCCGGCACTTTCTCCAGGGCGGACTTAAGCTCACCGGACAGGCGGTCAAGCGTGGTCAGGTCTTCGCCGTAGAGTTTGAGCGCGAGCGTGGCGCGCACCCCGGAAATCAATTCCTCGACGCGCATCTGGATCGGCTGGGTAGCCGAAATCACCGAGGTCGGCACGACCTGTTCCAGCTTGTCCTGCATCGCCCTGGAGAGATCGGGGAAGGAAATGGCTTTGGGCCACTGGTCACGCGGTTTGAGATTCACCAGGATTTCCATGTAGTTCACGTCCGCGGTTTCGCCTTTTTCCGCGCGCCCGATCATGGCTATGGCCGAAGTGGTTTGCGGGAAGGTTTTCAGCGTGGCTTCGATGTGCTCGGAGATGCGGATGGATTCGTCGAGCGAAGTGGAAGGGATACTGGTCACCCGGAACATGATGCCGCCCTCCTGGAGGGTGGGCATGAATTCCTTGCCGAGGAAAGGAATCAACGCGACGGACGCCACCAGCAGCACCAGCGCACCGGAAAACACTTTTTTCTTGTTCTCCAGCGCCCAATCGAGCAATGGCAGATAGAGCTTTTTCGCCCACCTGACGATGAAGGTGTCTTTCTCCTCCTTGGGTTTCAGGATCAGCGCCGACATGACCGGCACCAGCGTCATGGTCAGCACCAGCGAACCCACCATCGCAAAGGTGATGGTGAGCGCCATCGGCTTGAACAGCTTGCCTTCCAGGCCGGTGAGGGAAAACAGCGGCAGGAACACCACGATGATGATCAGGATCGCGAACGCGGTCGGATTGATCACTTCCCGCGCCGCTTCCAGGATCACGTGCGTCTTGTTCACCGCCTTGCCGGCCTGGTGCGAGAGCAGGCGGAAGCCGTTTTCAACCATCACCACGGCGCCGTCCACCATCAACCCGATCCCCACCGCCAGACCCGCCAGCGACATCAGGTTGGCCGACAGGCCCCACTGCTGCATCAGGATGAAGCTGATCAGCATGGCCAGCGGCAGAGCGATGATGACCACCACCGCAGAACGGATCTCTCCCAGAAACAGGAACAGGACGATGACCACCAGGATGGAGCCCTCGACCAGGGCATTTTCCGCGGTCTTGACCGCCTTCTCCACCAATTCCGTGCGGTCGTAGACCGTATTGACGGCAACACCCGCCGGCAGCGCCTGCTGTACGGTCTTGAGCTTCGCCTTCACGGCGTCCACCACGTTCTTGGCGTTCTCGCCGATACGCTGCAACGCCATGCCCAGCACGACTTCCTTGCCGTCCTTGGTCACCGCGCCGGCGCGCAGCGACGGCGCCTCCTTGACTTCAGCCACATCGCGCACGTAGACCGGCGTCCCCTCACGGGTGGCCAACACCACATTGCCGATATCCCGCACGTTGCCGACCAGCCCGAGGCCGCGCACCAGATATTGCTCCCGCCCGATATCGAGATATTGTCCGCCGACCTGACGGTTGTTGGCGGTGAGGGTCTCCATCACGGTCTTGAAGCTCAGGCCATATTTGATCAGCTTTTGCGGATTGATCAGCACCTGATATTGCTTTTCCTGTCCGCCCCAGGAGCTCACGTCGTCCACCCCCGGCGCGGTTCTCAGCACCAGGCGAACGTTCCAGTCCTGCAGGGTGCGCAGGTCCATTTCCGACAACTTCTTGTCGGCGGTTTCGATGGTGTACCAGAACACCTGTCCCAGACCCGAAGTATTCGGGCCCAGGCTGGGTTCACCATACCCCTGGGGAATAATGTTTTTGGCCTCCAGCAGCTTCTCGCCCACCAGCCGGCGGGCGAAGTAGATGTCGACGTTATCCTTGAAATAGACGCTGACATAAGACAGTCCAAACAAGGAAACCGAGCGGATTTCTTCCACGCCGGCGAGTCCCGCCATGGCGGCTTCCACCGGCGAGGTCAGCAGTTTTTCCACATCCTCGGCGGCCAGACCCGGGGATTCTGTATAGATGTTCACTTGCACCGGCGTTACATCAGGGAACGCATCCACCGGCACTTCGCGCCAAGCTTTCACGCCCAGCATCACCACCAGCACGAACGCCACCAGCACCAGCACCTTGTAGCGCAATGAGAGATCAACAATATAGTTCAGCATGGCCGTCTCCTATTCCGCGCCGATTTGCGATTTGAGCAACCGGGCTTTGAGCGCGTAGGCACCCCTCACCACCACGCTCTCGCCCGTCGCCACGCCGGATTTAAGCACGGCATACCCCTGGGCACGTTCGCCCACTTCCACCGCGCGCGGCTCGAATCCGCCGCTCTCGGCGACAAATACCGTCGGTTGCCCCTGCAACAGCAACACGGCCTCTTCCGGTACGATCAGCGCTTTGGCGCTCGCCCCGGTGGTGTTGATCGTGGCGCTGGCGAACATTTCCGGTTTCAGCCGACCATCGGGGTTCGGCACTTCGACCCGCGCCTTGACCGTGCGGGTTTCCTTGTCCATCGTGCTGCTGATATAGGTGAGCCGCCCCTTGAACACTTCGCCCGGATAGGCGGACACGGTGACGGCGGCCTGGGCGCCGGCCTTGACCTTGCCCAGGTCTTTCTCGAACAGATCGCTTTCTATCCACAGGGTGGACAGATCGGCTACGGTAAACAGGGATTGGTCCGGTTGGGCGAGTTCCCCCAGTACCGCCTTTTTCTCGATGATAGTGCCGGCAAACGGGGCTGTTAGCGGAAACACCGAGCCGGACAGCTTCTCCGGGGCGACGCCCATCATGCGCAGCTTGTCACCGGCGGCGCGCAGGGCGGCACGGGTCTTTTCGTGTTCGGCGCGGGCGCGCAGGTAGTCTTTCTCGGGGATGATATTGTCGGCATTCAGCCGCTGTGCGCGTTCGAAATTGGCCTGGGCCAGCGCCGCCTCGCTCGCCGCTTGCAGATAGTTCGAACGCGCCTCACCTAGTTCGATGCTATCGAGCATTGCCAGTGCCTGCCCCGGTTTCACCCGGTCGCCCAGGCTGGCATTCACCTTGACGACACGCCCCGGCACACGCGGGCCTACGTGAGCCAATTTGTCCTGGTTGGCCTGAATAGTCGCCGTGACCACGACCTGTTCGGCTTTTTCCTGGGGTTCCAGTTTCTGCACCTTGATGCCTGCTGTTTGGGCTTCTTCGGCGCTCAGGGCGAGCAATTTCCCGGTGCCCTGTTTTTCCGGTGTAGGTGTTGTCCCGTCTTTGCATGCCGGTTCCGTTTGCTTCGGCTGCGCTGCGTCATTCTCCGGTATTTTGGGCTTGTCGCCACACCCTGCAAGAA
>JAIOJO010000503.1 GCA_019911985.1 Sulfuricellaceae bacterium
GACCCCGTGCGACTTAATCAGAGGCTCCCTAAGCCCTTTCCCGGAGAGATATTCATGCGCCAACCCCATGCCAGCGGCTACTCTTTGCGTTCAGCCGTCGCGCTCTCGCTGGGACTGCTGTTGTCCGGCTGCGCCCTAGGCCCGGACTTTCAGCGCCCGGCAGCCCCCGCTGCCGCCCGCCACACACTGCAAGCCCTAGCCGTCAAGACGGCTTCGGTAGCGGGCACCGCCGGGGAAGCGCAATCGTTTTCCCCGGAACGGGACATTTCCGGGCAATGGTGGGAGCTGTTCCGTTCCGCCGCCTTGAACGATCTCATCCGCCAGGCATTGCAATCCAACCCCGACTTGCAAGCCGCGCAGGCGGCCCTGCGGGCGGCGCAGGAGAATACGCTGGCGGGGCGGGGAGCCTACTTCCCGTCCCTCGACGGCAAACTGAGCGCCAACCGCCAGCAGGCCAACAGTGCCTCGACCGGGCAGGCGGCGGCCGCCACATCGGTTTACACCCTGTACAATGCCTCGGTCGGCGTGTCCTACACACTGGATGCCTTCGGCGGCGTGCAGCGGCAGGTGGAGGCGTTGTCCGCCCAGGAGGAATACCAGCGCTTCCAGCTCGAAGGCGCCTATCTCGCGCTGACCGCCAACCTGGTCACGGCGGCGGTACAGGAGGCCTCGCTGCGCGCCCAAGCCGACGCCAGCCGCAAGCTGGTCGAATTCCAGGCCCGGCAATTCGCCATAGTCCAGCGCCAGTTCGAGCTGGGCGGCATCGCCCAAACGGATGTGCTGGCCCAACAAGCGCAACTGGCCCAGACGCGGGCCGCGCTGCCGCCCCTGGAAAAAGCGCTGGCCCAAAAACAGAACCAATTGGCCGTGCTGACGGGCCGCTTCCCCAGCGCGGCGCCGGCGGCCCGCTTCGACCTGGCCGGCCTGACGCTGCCTACGGAACTGCCGCTGAGCCTCGCCTCGCAATTGGTGGAACAGCGTCCCGACATCCGCGCCCAGGAGGCGCTGCTGCACAAAGCCAGCGCGGGCATCGGCGTGGCCACCGCGAATATCCTGCCCCAGTTCACCATCAGCGGCAGCCTCGGCTCGGCCGCGCTGGCGTCCGGCAAGCTGTTCAGCGGGCCGGCGGCGGCCTGGAGCCTCGGCGCCGGCATGCTGCAGCCGATTTTTCACGGCGGCGCGCTGAGCCACCAGCGGAAAGCGGCTCTGGCCGTCTACGATCAGGCCGAGGCCCAGTACCGCAGCACGGTATTGAAAGCGTTCCAGGATGTGGCCGACGTATTGCAGGCGCTGGAATTCGACGCGCAAACGCTGAAAGCGCAAAGCGAGGCCGAGCAATCCGCCGCCGCCAGCCTGGAGCTGGCGCAAAAGCAATTCCAGGCGGGAGCGGTCAGCTTTCTCGTTCTGCTCAACGCCGAGCGCGCCCAGCAACAAGCCCGCATTAGCTTAATCCAGGCCCAGGCCGCCCGCTATGCCGACACCGCCGCCTTGTTCCAGGCGCTGGGCGGCGGCTGGTGGAACCGCACGGCCGCGGCGCAGCCGGGGGCGGCGGGCGGCCGGCCCGCATCCGAACCCCCGCAAGCCCAGCACCCAACGGAGAAGAAACAATGAAGAAACGCATGATCGTCATGCTCGTCGCGGCCGGGATCGTATTCGGCGGAATTTTCGCCTTCCAGGCGTTCAAGGCGCACATGATCAAAAAATTCATGGCTGCCCAAGCCCGTCCGCCCCAGACCGTTTCCACGGTGCTGGCCGTCCGCCAGGAATGGCTGCCGACAATCAAGGCGGTGGGCAGCCTGCGGGCGGTTCGCGGCGCCGACCTCGCGCCCGAAATCGCCGGGCTGGTGGTCGCCACCCCCTTCAAATCCGGCGACACCGTGAAGGCCGGGACCTTGCTGGTGCAACTGCGGGCGGACTCCGAGCGGGCCCGGCTGGATTCCCTCAAGGCCGCCGCCGAGCTGGCGGAAATCACCTTCAAGCGCGACCGGGATATGCTCAAAGCCCAGGCGATCAGCCAAGCGGCATTCGACGCCGACGCCGCCAACCTGAAAAGCATCCAGGCCCAGGTGGCCGAGCAGCAGGCGCTCGTCGCCAAGAAATCCATACGCGCGCCGTTTGCCGGGCGGATCGGCATCCGCCAAGTCGATCAAGGCCAGTACGTCAACGCCGGGGACAAGATCGCGACGCTCCAGGAGCTCGACCCGATCTTCGTCGATTTTTACATTCCGCAGCAGGAATTGAGCCGGATCAAGGCCGGGGAAACGCTGACAGCCGCAACCGACACCTTCCCCGGCGAGAAATTCCGGGGCGAAATCACCGCGATCAACCCCAAGGTCGATGTCGATACCCGCAACGTCCAGGTGCGGGCCGCCTTGAAAAACCCCCGGCACAAGCTGTTGCCGGGGATGTTCGCCAGCGTGAGCATCTTGTCCGGTCAGCCCCAGTCGTTCGTGACGCTGCCGCAATCGGCGATCAGCTACAGCCCATACGGCGACACGGTGTTCCTGGTGGAAGCAAAAGGCCGGGGAGCGGACGGCAAGCCCGCGCTGGCGGCGCGCCAGCAGTTCGTGACGCTGGGGCGCAGCCGGGGCGACCAGGTGGCGATACTCAAAGGCGTCAAGCCGGGCGACACGGTGGTGGACAGCGGCCAGTTGAAGCTCAAGAACGGCACGCCGGTGATCGTCAACAACAGCATCCGGCCCTCGGACGATGCCGCGCCGAAACCGCTAGACCAGTGAGGCGGGAGCCGACATGAAATTTACCGACATCTTCATCCGCCGTCCCGTGCTGGCATCGGTGCTCAGTTTGCTGCTGCTGGTGTTCGGCCTGCGCTCGGTGCTGCAACTGCCGGTGCTGCAGTTCCCGCGCACCCAGAATGCCGTGGTGACGGTGAGCACCAGCTATTACGGCGCCGACGCCGGCCTGGTAGCGGGTTTCATTACCACGCCGCTGGAAAACTCCATCGCCCAGGCCAACGGCATCGACTTCCTCACCTCGAACAGCGCCCAGGGCGTATCGACCATCCAGGCGAACCTGCGCCTCAACTACGACCCCAACAAGGCGATCACCGAGATCAATACCAAGGTCAACGCGGTGCGCAACCAGTTGCCCGCGGAGTCCCAGCAACCGGTGATCAGCGTCGCCATCGGCGAAACCATCGACTCGATGTACATCGGCTTCTACAGCCGGGATTTGCCGACCAACAAAATCACCGACTATCTGCTCCGGGTGGTGCAGCCCCGGCTGCAGGCGGTAGAGGGCGTGCAGCAGGCGGAAATCCTCGGCGAACAGCGTTTCGCGCTGCGCGCCTGGCTGAACCCGGAAAAGCTCGCCGCTTACGGGCTGACCGCCGCCGACGTGAGCACGGCGCTGGGGAATAACAACTTCTTGTCCGCGATGGGAACGACCAAGGGGCAGATGGTCCAGGTGGATCTGACGGCGTCCACCGGCCTGAAATCCCTGGACGAGTTCCGCCAGTTGGCGATCAAGCAAAAAGGCGGGGCCATCGTGCGCCTGCAGGATGTCGCCAAGGTCACGCTCGGGGCGGAGAATTACGACACCTCGGTGGCTTTCGACGGCAAACCGTCGGTGTATATCGGCATCAAGGTCGCGCCCACCGCCAACCTGCTCGACGTCATCCAGCGGGTGCGCAAGGCATTCCCCGACATCCAGGCGCAATTGCCCACCGGGCTCGGCGGCAATATCGTCTACGACGCCACCAAGTTCGTCAACAGCTCCATCGCCGAAGTGATCCACACCCTGCTGGAAGCCCTAGCCATCGTCACCTTGGTGGTTTTCGCCTTCCTCGGCTCGCCCCGCTCGGTTCTGATTCCCGTCATCGCCATCCCGCTTTCGCTGATCGGCACCTTCACGGCCATGCTGATTTTCGGCTTTTCCGTCAACCTGCTGACCCTGCTCGCGCTGGTGCTGGCTATCGGCTTGGTGGTGGACGACGCGATTATCGTGGTGGAAAACGTCAACCGCCACCTCGACGAAGGCATGAAACCGTTCCAGGCCTCGATCCAGGCGGCGCGGGAGTTGGGCGGGCCGATCGTCAGCATGACCGTGGTGCTGGTGGCGGTGTATGTGCCTATCGGCTTCATGGGAGGGCTGACCGGCGCGCTGTTCACCGAATTCGCCTTTACCCTGGTCGGCGCGGTGACGGTTTCGGCGATAATCGCGCTGACCCTGTCGCCGATGATGTGCTCGCGCCTGCTCAAGCCCCACGACCAAGTCACGCGGCGCGGCTGGGAAGCCAAGGCGGTGGACGCCATCGACCGCCGCTTCGACGCCTTGCGCGTCCGCTATGCGCGGAGCCTGCACGGCAGCCTCGAATTCCTGCCGGTGACGATGGTGTTTTCCGCGATCGTGCTGGTCGGCATTTATTTCCTCTACGCCACCGCCAAGTCGGAACTGGCGCCCCAGGAGGATCAGGGCGTGGTCATCTCCTTCGCCAGTTCCGCGCCTAACGCCACGCTGCAGCAGCGCTTGCTGTATTCGCGCCAGGTCTTCGAATCGATTGCGAAATACCCGGAAACCGAGCATGTTTTCCAGCTCGATTTGCCGGGGCAATCCATCGCGGGCATGGTGCTCAAGCCCTGGGACGAGCGCAAGCGCGACGCGACCCAGTTGCAAGCCCTGCTCGGCCCGGATCTCAACCGCGTTGCCGGGGCGCGCATCGCCGTATTCCAGCCGCCGCCCCTGCCCGGCGCGCGCGGGCTGCCGGTCCAGTTCGTGATCCAGACCACGGAACCCTTCGAGCGGCTGGAGCAGGTTTCCAAGCAATTCCTGGAAACCGCCCAGAAAAGCGGGCTGTTCATGTTCCTCGACACCGACCTCAAATTCGACCGGCCGCAATCGGAATTGGTCATCGACCGCGACAAGGCCGCCCAGGCCGGCCTTACCATGCGCGACCTGGGCAGCGCGCTCACCTCCATGCTGGGCGGCGGCTACGTCAACTACTTCAGCATGGACGGCCGCTCCTACAAGGTGATTCCCCAGGTGCAGCAGGCCTTCCGCCTCAACGCCGCGCAACTCGACGACTATTACATCCGCACCGCGAGCGGCAGCGCCGTCCCGCTCTCCACGCTGGCGCACATCGCGGACAAAACCGTGCCGGAAACCCTCAACCACTTCCAGCAGCTCAACTCCGCCACGATTTCCGGGGTTCCCTTTCCCGGCGTGACCGTGGGCGAGGCGCTCCAGCATCTTAAGGAACTGGCCGCCCAAACCCTGCCGCAAGGCTACGCGGTCGATTACGCCGGGCAGTCGCGCCAGTTCGTGCAGGAATCCAGCGCGCTGGTGATGACCTTCTTCTTCGCGCTGCTGATTATCTTCCTCGCGCTGGCCGCCCAGTTCGAGAGCTTCCGCGATCCGCTGATTATCCTCATCAGCGTGCCCATGTCGATCTGCGGCGCGCTGATCTTCATCAGCCTGGGCGTGGGCGGGGCCAGCTTGAACATCTACACCGAAGTCGGCCTGGTGACCTTGATCGGCCTGATCAGCAAGCACGGCATCCTGATCGTGGAATTCGCCAACAACCTGCAACGCCAGGGCGCGAGCAAGCGGGCGGCCATCGAACAGGCCGCCAGCATCCGCCTGCGGCCCATTTTGATGACCACCGCCGCGATGGTGCTGGGCGTGCTTCCGCTGATCGCCGCCAGCGGAGCCGGGGCCGTTTCGCGCTACAACATGGGCCTGGTCATCGCCACCGGGGTCGCCATCGGCACCGTGTTCACACTGTTCGTCGTCCCGGCGATGTATTTGCTGATCGCCGAAGACCATGCCAAGCGGCAGGACCTAGAGGCGGCTCCCGCGGCGCCCGCCCTTGCGGACGAAACCCGATGACCGAAAAACGCCTCTCCAACACGCTGCTGGTCTGCACCCATAGGCGCGGCGCCCCCAACTCGCCGTCCTGCGGCGGCCGCGG
The DNA here is from genome assembly GCA_019911985.1 of Sulfuricellaceae bacterium. GTDB lineage: Bacteria > Pseudomonadota > Gammaproteobacteria > Burkholderiales > UBA9220 > JAIOJO01. The sequence goes on from JAIOJO010000503.1 coordinate 5,930, forward strand.
CAGCCATGAAATCCTGCGCCTCTTGCAAGAAGGCGTTCGGGAACGCCGCCTCGCGCTGAATGTGGAATCCATCGTTTGCTTCGGCCACTGCGCCGACGGCCCTACGGTACGCCTGGCGCCGGGCGGGCGCTTCTGGCATCAAGTACAGGCAAGCCAGCTCGCGCCGATGCTGGATGAAATCGCGCCGATGCTTGTCTGCCTGGAGAAAACGGCATGACCGCGATCAAAAACGCACTCGCCGCGAGTCTGCTCCTGGCGGCTGCGCTGGCGCCTCCGCCCAGCTTGGGCGCGGAGCGCGAGGCGGTGGAGGGCGTGGTTTTTTCGGTTTCGGTGCGCACCGCGGAACAAATCCGCGCGTTTTACTCGGCGCGGGGCTTTCCCGAAGCAGCCCTGAAGGAACTGGATAGCCGCTGTTTTCTGGGCGTAGGCGTGCGCAACGGACGCGCTGACATCGTCTGGCTGGAACCCGCGAAGTGGCGCATCGCGGCCGACACCGGCGAGGCGGTCAAGCGCATCGGCCGCGACGAATGGCATGGCCGCTGGGCGCAACTCGACGTCCCGCTGGCGAGCCGAGCCACATTCGGCTGGAGCCAACTGCCGGAAAGCCGCGACCTGCTCGCGGGCGAAACGGTGGGCGGCAACGTCGCCGTCGCGCCCCCGTCCGGCCCTTTTTCGGTCGAAGCCGTATTCGCCACCGGGGCGGACCGGAGCGGGCCGACGCTGCGCATCAAAGTTCCGAACTTGAAATGCGGCCCGCCGCCGGGAGATCGAAAATGAAGCCCGGTTTCATCCTATTGCTGGCCTTGTGGCTGACGCCCGTTTGGGCGCAGGAAATCCCGAAACCGGCCGGCATCGTGAACCTGGATGGCCGCGCCGCCCCCGCCCTCAAGCTATCCGACATGGACGGCAAAACCACCGACCTCAAGCAACTCCGGGGACGCTGGGTGCTCGTCCATTTCTGGGCCAGTTGGTGCGGCCCCTGCCGCCGCGAAATGCCCACGCTGCAAGCGCTGCACGACCAATTGGCCGGCCAGCCCTTCGCGCTGGTTCTGGTGAATACCGCGGAAACCGACGACGAGGTGTTCAGCTTCATGCCCACCGTCGCGCCCGAGTTGAGCACGCTGATGGACAGGGACGGCCTCGCAACCCAGCGCTGGCAACCGCGCGGACTCCCCTCGACCTTCATCGTCGATCCCGCCGGACGGCTGCGCTATCTGGCGCTGGGGGGCCGAAACTGGGCGTCTCCGGCCTATGTGTCGTTTTTGAAGTCGTTGGCGACACCGTAGGCCGAGCGCCCTGCATCCGGCCTTGTAGCGTAGAGAACCCCCCTAACGCCTACCGTGGCGCACCCTGGAAGACGCGCTGCTGGAATTCGCCGGCTGCGTGCTGGCGATCTCCCACGACCGCTGGTTCCTCGACCGCATTGCCACCCACATCCTGGCGGCGGAAGGCGATTCGCAATGGACCTTCTTTAACGGCAACGACCAGGAATACGAGGCCGACAAGAAGAAGCGCCTGGGCGAGGAAGGGGCGAAACCGAAGCGGATACGGTATAAGCCGATCAGCCGCTAGGCGCATCCACGCCCTCTTCCCCCGGAGGAGAGAGGGTTGTCATTTCGCCGGCCTCATGTAAACTAACTTCAATTAGTTCACTACGAGGCCGCCATGCTCACCGTCAATATCCACGATGCCAAAACCCAGCTTTCCAAGCTGGTCGAACAAGCCGCTCACGGCGAAGCCTTCATCATTGCCAAGGCTGGCAAGCCGATGGTCAAGGTTATCCCGCTGGAACCCGCCGAATCGGGAACGGCTAGTCGCCTGGGATTCATGGCGGGAGAATTTTCCGTGCCGGATGATTTCGACCAGATGGGCAGCAACGAAATCGAAAGCCTGTTTACAGGACGCAAGGCTTGAACCTGTTGCTCGACACCCACCTGTTGCTGTGGGCGGCGAGCGAGCCCAAGCGCTTGTCGGCCAAAGCCCGTGCGCTGCTGCTCGACCCCGCCAATCACCTCCTATTCAGTTCCGCCAGCCTGTGGGAGATCAGCATCAAGAACGGGCTCGAACGCTCGGACTTCAATGTTGACCCGCGCCGACTGTGGCGCATGCTGCTGGTGAGTGGCTATCGCGAACTCCCCATCACCAGCGAACACGCCGTCGCGGTGAACGAGTTGCCGAGCCTGCACAAAGACCCATTCGACCGCATCCTCGTGGCGCAAGCGAGGGTGGAAGGGTTGATGTTGCTGACAGTGGACAAACTCGTTGCAAAGTATGGGGACGGCGTGAGGAAGGTGTGATGAAACCGTGGCCTGTCCCTCATGGCACTACCTTAAACTACGCGAGGGCGTGCAGCGCCAAACAAGGAGTTAGTGAAAAGCGGCTGGGCGAGAACTGGGGCATGTCGAGTCTGACCCCCATGGCACTACCTTAAGCTCGCGAGACGCTCACGGTGCCACGAACAAGCCCCCTCTCCCGCATGCGGGAGAGGGCTGGGGAGAGGGTGGACCCTCGCGGCCAGCCGGTTCCGCAT
>JAIOJO010000504.1 GCA_019911985.1 Sulfuricellaceae bacterium
GTGCTGTCTGGCTAGCTTAACATCGCGGAATTTGCCTTGACGGAATAAGGCAATTTCCCTGGCCTTACGTTCATCGTTGAGCACCATAACCTCTTCGCCAGCAAGCGGGACATCCGACAAGCCCTGAACTTCCACGGGAATGGAAGGCCCGGCTTCCTTTACAGGATGCCCATTCTCGTCCAGCATGGCTCGAACCCGGCCATAAGCCGCCCCCGCCAACAACATATCGCCTTGGCGCAAAGTCCCGCTTTGCACCAGAATGGTAGCAACCGGTCCACGCCCCTTATCTAGGCGTGACTCGATTACTAGGCCTTTGGCCGGCGTATCTTTCGGCGCGGTCAATTCCAGCACCTCCGCCTGCAACAGGATTCCTTCCAACAAGGCATCTATACCCTGCCCCGTTTTAGCGGACACCTCGACAAACATTGCATCGCCGCCCCAATCTTCCGGCACGACGCCTTGTGCAACCAACTCCTGTCTGATCCGCTCAGGGTTTGCATCGGGTTTATCGATCTTATTCACCGCTACGACCAAAGGCACGTTGCCCGCTTTGGCATGATGAATAGCTTCAATCGTTTGCGGCATAACGCCATCGTCCGCCGCAACCACCAGAATAACCACGTCGGTTGCCTTCGCTCCACGCGCACGCATCGCCGTAAAGGCCTCGTGACCCGGCGTATCGAGGAATGTCACCATGCCTTGCGGCGTTTCCACGTGATAAGCGCCGATATGCTGCGTAATGCCACCCGCCTCACCATGTGCCACGCGCGTGGTCCGAATATAATCCAGCAAGGAAGTCTTACCGTGATCAACATGGCCCATTACCGTAACAACCGGAGCACGTGGCTCGTACTTCACCTCGTGCTTCTCTGTTTCAGTCAGATAAGACTCAGGATCGTCAAGTTGGGCAGGCTTTCCTACATGGCCCATCTCCTCGACGATAATCATCGCCGTTTCCTGATCAATTACCTGATTGATGGTAACCATAGTACCCATCTTCATCAGCGCTTTGATGACTTCAGCGGCTTTCACGGCCATCTTTTGCGCCAACTGTCCGACCGTTATGGTTTCTGGAATCAAAACCTCGTGCACCATAGGTTCAGTTGGGGCCACGAATCCATGCTTTGCATCTGATAAAACCGACTTACGCTTAGGCGACTTGTCCTTGCGGTCACGCCAACCACTTGATGGCATCGCCTCGCCGCGTACTCTAGGCCCACGCTTCTTGGCTATTTCCTCGGTTTTAAGGGCGGACTTCTTAACCGCCTTTTTGCCTTTCCCCGCGTCCGCTTCGGGCGTCGCCGCCGGCTTATGCAAAGTGCCTTCGGCTGCGGCCCCGCGCGCCTCTTCGACAGGCTCGACAGCGATTTCGACTTTCTCGGCCGCCGGTTCAACCACGCTAACTTCACGCTCAGGTTCTTTCGCCCTCAAATCCTTTCCCTGCTTAGCACGCAAATCTTCGCCCTGACGCGCAATTAATTCGGCCTGTTTTCGCGCTTCTTCTTCACGTTTGGCCGCCTGCTCGGAATCAATAGCAGATACCCGCACAACCGGTTGCTCCTCCACAATAACAGGAGCAGAAGAGGCAGGAGCCAAGGTTTCGCCTTCGGAACTATCGCGCTTAACAAAAACACGCTTTTTCTTCACCTCAACCTGAATAGTACGAGCCTTGCCCGTACTATCCGCCTTCTTGATCTCCGATGTTTCACGCCGGGTAAGAGTGATTTTTCCTTTAGCCTCTTCACCCCCGCCGTGGGAACGGCGCAAATGATCCAAAAGCTGCTTTTTATCCTGTTCTGTTAGGACATCGCTGTCTGCCGATTTATTTACACCGGCCGCGCGCAATTGATCTAAAAGGAGTGCCGCAGTTACTCCCAGTTCACTGGCAAATTGTTCAACATTCATTTGGCCCATTGTGGCCTCCTTCCAAAACTCAAGCGAACCAGGGTGCCCGAGCCGTCATTATAAGAAGCTTGGCTCGCTCATCGTCCATCCCAGTCATTTCAACCAGATCGTCCACGGCTAAATCCGCTAAATCTTCCATTGTGAGCACACCCTTTGATGCCAACGTTGCCGCCGTCTCATTATCCATGCCCTCCATGTGAAGCAAATCATCGGCAACATTGCCAACCTTTTCTTCACTCGCAATAGCTTGTGTAAGCAAAGCATTTCGCGCCCTGCTACGCAATTCATTAACCATATTCTCATCAAATGCTTCGATTTCGAGCATCTCCGAAAGAGGTACGTAGGCAATTTCCTCTAAGGTGCTAAAACCTTCTTGAATCAGAATGTCCGCCACTTCCTCATCCACATCAAGTTTTTCGACAAACAAATTGCATATTTCGGAAAACTCTTCCTGGCTCTTCTTTTGGGCTTCATCTTGAGTGAGAATATTTAAATTCCAACCAGTTAACTCGCTCGCCAAACGGACATTCTGCCCATTACGCCCGATCGCCTGTGATAACTGCTCCTCGTCGACGACAACATCCATGCTATGTGCTTCTTCATCCACAACAATGCCATTAACTTCAGCAGGGACAAGAGCGTTAATCACAAATTGAGCAGGGTCCGCCGACCACAGAATAATATCAACTCGCTCTCCTGCTAGCTCACCCGTGACCGCCTGCACACGCGAACCGCGCATACCGACACAGGTTCCAATTGGATCGATACGCTGATCATTCGACTTGACGGCAATTTTAGCTCGAACACCAGGATCCCGTGCCGCCGCCCTAATTTCAAGAATCCCCTCCTCAATCTCGGGAACTTCCAGCTCAAAGAGCTTCACCAAAAATTCTGGTGCAATTCGGCTTAGAATCAACTGAGGTCCGCGGCTAACCCTTTCAATCCGAGAAAGGTAAGCACGAACACGGTCTCCAACACGCAAATTTTCCTTTGGAATCATCTGCTCGCGAGGCAACATAGCCTCGATACGACCAACCTCGATGATGGCGTTACCTCGCTCCATGCGCTTGATCACACCTGTGACCATATGTTCCTTACGCAGTAGGAAGTCACTTAAAATTTGCTCACGTTCTGCTTCTCTGATCTTTTGTAAAATCACCTGCTTGGCTGCCTGTGCGCCAATCCGACCAAACTCGACGGACTCAAGTGGCTCACTCAAGTATTCACCGGCTTGAAGAGAGGGATCGCGATTCTGTGCATCTGACAAGGATATTTGGATATCAGGAAACTCCAGTGCTTCATCCAAAACGACCAACCAACGACGGAAGGTAGAATACTCACCGGTATGCCGATCTAAAATCGCAACTACATCCACATCCTCATGAAAACGCTTCTTTGTTGCGGAAGCCAATGCGGATTCAAGCGCAGAAAAAACAACCTCCTGGCTGACATTTTTTTCCCTGGCAAGAGCATCAACCACCATTAAAATTTCGCGACTCATTCCACCAACCTCCGGCTATCGATCCAAAAGCAACGCAATTTGAAGTCGTTGCCACAACACCAATTAAAATTTCGGGACAAGGCGAGCCTTATCAACATTTAGCAAATCAAAGGATAGCCTATCGCCATCTACATCCAGTTGAACTTGCCCATCCTTCATCCCTTTTAATACTCCCACGAAATTTCGACGACCATTCACGGCTATACGCATTTTTAACGTTACCGTTTCTCCACTAAACCGTTCGAAATCTTCGGGCTTCCTTAGAGGCCTATCCAAGCCTGGCGAGGATATTTCAAGCCGATCATAATCATAGTCCAACTCAACCGCTAATAGGCGGCTTAAATGGTTGCTGACAAGCGTGCAGTCTTCTATAAGGACCCCGCCTACTTTATCGATAAAAACTCGTAGCAATTTCCCACGGTTGGAAATTTCAAGATCAACCATTTCATAGCCAAGGCCTAAAATCGTTTTTTCCAATAAACCGCGTAGTTCCATATCATCCACCACAAACAAAAAATGGGCCGAAAGCCCATATAATTAACTGCAGTATGATAGCAAAATATTGGGCTTATTGAAACACCAAATATTCCACCTGCTTTAAAAGCCAAAATTTAAATAACTGCCTAAATCGGGTAGGAGGCGGGGTCACCCCCGCCGTCCTCCCACACCACCGGACGTGCGGTTCCGCATCCGGCGGTTCCTGACTACTGGGTTTCCCCAGCGAGCTTGGTTCCGTTCGTCGTGTCGCCCGTCGGCCAATAGGCACCT
>JAIOJO010000505.1 GCA_019911985.1 Sulfuricellaceae bacterium
TAAGGGTTGTGTCAAAAGCCGGCGTCTGCGGCGTTGCGCTCCTTGGCATCGTAGGCTCGCTACGACCGGCGTCGCGCGCCTTGCAGCCTCCGGCTTTTGACGCAACGCGATCCCCGTGCGACTTAATCAGAGGCTCCTTAAGTTCATAAGGAGGTACGCGAATGTTGGCTCTTGAAACGACGACAACCATTGCCGACCATCGTCTTGTCATACAGGATGCGGCACTACCTGCTCATGCCGAGCGCGCTCGCGTCATCATACTGTGGGAATCAAGCAAACCAGCCGGACGCCGCTCGCCACCGCCAGCGCTGGCGGGGATGGGAGAAGAAAAGGGCGATATCCTCAGCGGCCCGCCGGAAAGCGATTGGGAAGCATTGTCCTGATGCTCATCCTCGACACGCACGCCCTCTATATGGTGGGCCAATTGCACACCGGGCAAACTCGGACTATGGCAGATAGACGCCATCGAAACAGCCGAATCCTTGGCCGTTTCGGCAATGACGTGCTGGGAAATGGCGTGGCTTGTGAAGCACGGGCGGATTGTTCTATAACTGCCTGTTTCTGACTGGCTCGATCAAATCGAGGCAAACGATGTGGCGATTATCCCCGTTTCAAGGGCCATCGCCGAGCGTGCAGTCGCGCTGCCCGAACATCACAAGGACCCTGTTGATCGCATCATCATCGCCACGACTATTGAACATCAAGCGCAATTGTTGAGTGTTGATGGGCGATTCCCGGATTATCAGGAATTGACCGGGCGGCTGGTGTAGGGATGATTGTGGTACGTCGATGATTTTTCACAGAAGAGCAATGCGAGGCTGAGCTACCCCCTTGTATCTCTTTCTTTAGCTCTTTAGCGCCACCCCGTGGAATCGGATCACAATTGCTTTGCCCGCTATGTCGTTGTTGAATTTTGTTAGACTGTGCAGTAGAAACCTCAGGAGCCCGCATCGTGTTAACAACCATAGAAGTGATGATTGATAAAACAGGACATTTGCACTGCGTTGAATCCGGACAAACCATCAAGCCCAGACGTGCATTACTGACTTGGCTGGAACCTGACACCGCACACGAGGACGAGGCCGCGCTGGCGGAAGACTGGCTCAATCCCGAGGAGGACGCAGCGTGGGCGCATTTGCAGCCGGGCAAGTGGTTGTTTTGCCTTTCCCGTTTCCAGACCTCAGCCGGAAGAAACTGCGACCGGCCTTGCTGCTGGCAGAAGTAGGGCGAGGCGATTGGATCGCCTGCCAGATAACCAGCAACCCCTATGCGGGTGCCCACGCATTACATTGCTGAATCGCTGAAAATCGTGCCTAAACTCTATGAATATTTCGGGCTAATCATCATGTTCTACGCCAACGAACATGAGCCAGTCCATGTACATGGAAAAATTCAAGGTCGTGAATTCCGTGCCGAAATTATCATGCTTAACGGCGTAGTTTCAGAGATTCGTTATAGCGCAGTTGCCGGTCGCGCCCCGCTCGACATCAAAGAAATGCGCTACTTTGAGGAGATTGTCAGCGCACGCGCCGACGACATCGTCGCCAAGTGGGTAGATTTTTTTGTTCTGCATAAACCCATTACTACTGAGCGCATCACAAGGAGGCTCAAATGACGCCAGCCGTCATCAACATTGTCAGTGCCGAACAAGTTGGAGATTTCCGCATCCGTCTGCGATTCGATGACGGTGTCGAGCAAACTGTAGATTTCAAACCCTTTCTTACGCACGCCCTCCATCCTGATATTCTGGCATGGCTGGATCCTGTTCGTTTTGCGGCGTTTCGCCTCGAATACGGCGAATTGGTTTGGGGCGACTACGACCTATGCTTCCCGGTAATCGACTTATACCGCAACCAGATTGAGCACCACGCTTCGCTTGACTCCGTGGCTTGAGCACGGCAAGCAAAAATGAATTCAATAGATGCGGCGTGAGGAATTAATCCGCCCCCCCTGCCAGACCCAGCCCAAAAATTTGAATATGGCGTCATCCTAGCGAGCTTGTTATGCTACCCGGCACTTTAGACCGCGAACCCTGGAACGACATGAAGGACGAAATAGACGACGTGACCCCCGATCTCTTCGAGGATGGGGATGCCTTGCCCGATGCGGAGACGGGCATATCCGCGCCGCCGCCCGAGCCGCCGCAACAGCCCGACAGCGGCGACGAGATGCCGGACGACCCGCTCGCCCAATACGCCAAAACGGCTTACCTCGCCTATGCGCTGGCGGTGTCCAAGTCCCGCGCCATTCCCGACGTGCGCGACGGGCAGAAGCCGGTGCAGCGGCGCATTCTCTACGCGATGCGCG
>JAIOJO010000506.1 GCA_019911985.1 Sulfuricellaceae bacterium
TTACGGGACGGGGTTTTGCGGGCGCCGGGCGGTGTCGCTCGACGCTTGTGTGGAATGACCACACCGCGCGTCTCGCTTCGTGCCCGGCATCCCGCAAAACCCCGTCGCGACCCCGTGCGACTTAATCAGAGGCTCCTAAGGATGGCTTTTGAGTAAACTCAGCCTGGATGCGATAGTGCAATCGCAGGGATTCGGCTCCCGCAAGTGGTGCCGCAAGCTGATCGCCGACGGCGAAGTGTCTGTCGGCGGCGTAACGATCACCGACTACCGCGCCAAATTCGAAACCGCCGGCTTGCCGTTCACGCTGTTCGGCGAAACCTGGGAATACCGCGAGCACGTCTATATCGCGCTGAACAAGCCTGCCGATTATGAGTGTTCGCGGAAGCCCAGCCATCATCCCGGCGTGCTGACGCTGCTGCCGGAGCAATTCGCCTGGCGCGACGTGCAGCCGGTGGGCCGCCTCGACCACGATACCACCGGCCTGTTGCTCTTGTCGGACGACGGGCCTTTTATCCACGCCCAATCGTCCCCCAAGCGCCACCTTCCCAAGGTCTACGTCGCCACCACCCAAGAGCCGGTGACGCCGGAGTTGGTCGGTCTGCTGCTGGCCGGCGTGCAACTGCACGACGAGCCCGCGCCCCTCTCCGCCGTGAGCTGCCGCGCCATCGCCGAGTGCCAATTGGAAATCGTGCTGGAACAGGGCAAATACCATCAAGTGAAACGCATGCTGGCCGCCGCCGGAAACCACTGTAGCGCCTTGCGCCGTTCGGCGATAGGCGGTTTGACGCTGGAGGCCTTGGGGCTGGCCGAGGGGGAGTGGTGTTACCTGGGCGAGGCGCAGTTGGCTTTGTTGAAGTTGAGCGAAGGCCTTTGAATTATTTTTCGCGATTGTGGTGGTTAGCGCATGAAATTAAAAATATTCGTCATGTGCCTTAACTTTCCATCTGGGGAATATATGGCAATAAACGTAATTCCGTCTGCAGATCGGCCTATTTCCATATTTCCCACTGTTCCCGTAGTAACGTAAGCTTCTTTCTTTAAGTAATCCCTGTCTGCAACTTGAGTAGTGCAAATAGGGTGACTTTGGTATTGCGCCGAATCTGCATATACCATATTTGAAGTACAGCTTTTCTCCACCAATCTAGAGCTTCTCATGCGAGAGCGAGTTATCGGAAATGGGGGCGGAGGTGAAGGAGCGGGCCTTTGTGCGCCTGCAATTGCATCGAATAACGAATTCGTATTTTGTTCCACCTTTCCACCGCCGGCAATTAACATGGGTAATGGCGGGTTTGATTCCCCCCAGAAAATGGCATAGTCCGAAATTCGCATCTCTTTAATTTCATTAGCCTTCCATACTTGTATTTCCTTAAATGGAACATTTGCCAAGTCATCTGCACTAGCGGTTGTTATTCCAAATATCGCAAATAAAGAGAGAAACCAGAATTTCATCTTAATGTCCTTCCATTCATAAGCGCATTAATGGATTGTTGCCTATGCAAGCTTGCATTACTAGCTACCTGAACATGTGGTTTTTAGCTTCAAAAAATTTGATGCTAGCCGACAATGGACGCAATATTCAGACTTCCGCAACCGCTTGCGCCACCCCTTCAAACGACAGGCCAAACTTGCGGCTCAAGGTGTTGGCCAGTTCGCTCAGGACTTGCGTGCTGATAACGGGATGGGGTTGTTCGATGAGTGCGAGTGCGGCAGCCCGCTTTTCCGGTTCGTCGCCGGAATAGAGGTACACCACGATGCCGGTGTCGAGAAAAGTTTTACCGCTCATTGGCGGCATCGCGATTGAAGCGGTAACCGAGCGTGGAAATGGTCGCGGCCTTGAACTGGGGCTTGTGTTTGTCGGCTTCGCTGACAGCTTCAAGCAAAATCACGCGCACGTTTTGCCGTTCCAGCCTTGAAATTCGCTGGGCAAGTCCACTACGCCGTCATGCGCCTTGCTGACAAACTCGATTGCTTGCATGGTCAGTCTCCCTCTGAATAGGGCTATTCTAGAGAGAAGCAAAGCCGTAGGCACCCTTCAACGGGCTTGGAACGCACGGCCTGCACATTTTCCTACCGGCTGATCGGCTTATACCGTATCCGCTTCGGTTTCGCCCCTTCCTCACCCAAACGCTTCTTCTTGTCCGCCTCGTATTCCTGGTAGTTGCCGTTGAAGAAGGCCCATTGCGAATCGCCTTCCGCCGCCAGGATGTGGGTGGCGATGCGGTCGAGGAACCAGCGGTCGTGGGAGATCACCAGCACGCTACCGGCGAATTCCAGCAGCGCGTCTTCCAGCGCGCGCAGGGTTTCCACGTCGAGGTCGTTGGAGGGTTCGTCCAGCAGCAGTACGTTGCCGCCGGCGATCAGGGTCTTGGCCAGGTGCAGGCGGCCGCGCTCGCCGCCGGAGAGATTGCCGACGATTTTCTGCTGGTCGGCACCCTTGAAATTGAAGCGGCCCAGGTAGGCGCGGGACGGGGTTTCGTAGCGGCCGACGGTGAGGATGTCGGCGCCGCCGGAAATTTCCTCGAACACGGTCTTGTTGCCGGCGAGGGCGTCGCGGGATTGATCGACGTGGGCGATTTTCACCGTCGCGCCGATTTTCACCGTCCCGGAGTCGGGTTGTTCCTTGCCGGTAATCATGCGGAACAGCGTGGATTTGCCCGCGCCGTTGGGGCCGATGATGCCGACGATGGCGCCGGGCGGAACCTGGAAGCTGAGATTGTCGATCAACAGGCGCTCGCCGTAGGCTTTGGAGACGCCGTCGAATTCGATCACGCTGTCGCCCAGGCGCTCGGCCACCGGGATGAAGATTTCCTGGGTCTCGTTGCGCTTTTGGTGTTCCTGCGAGTTGAGTTCCTCGAAGCGCGCCAGGCGGGCCTTGCTCTTGGCTTGGCGCGCCTTGGGATTGCTGCGCACCCATTCCAGTTCCTGCTTCATCGCCTTCATGTGGGCGTCGACCTGCTTCTGCTCCTGCTCCAGGCGGGTTTCCTTCTGTTCCAGCCAACTCGAATAATTGCCTTTCCACGGGATGCCGTGGCCGCGGTCCAATTCCAGTATCCATTCGGCGGCGTTATCGAGGAAGTAGCGGTCGTGGGTTACCGCGACCACAGTGCCGGGGAAATGGGTGAGGAATTGTTCCAGCCAGTCCACGGATTCGGCGTCGAGGTGGTTGGTGGGTTCGTCCAGCAGCAGCATGTCGGGCTTGGACAGCAGCAGGCGGCACAAGGCCACGCGGCGCTTCTCGCCGCCGGAGAGGTGGGCGATCTTGGCCTCCCAGGGCGGCAGACGCAGCGCGTCGGCGGCGATTTCGATCTGGTGTTCGGCGTCGCTGCCGGAGGTGGCGATAATGGCTTCCAGCCGGGCCTGTTCGGCGGCCAGCGCGTCGAAGTCGGCGTCCGGCTCGGCGTAGGCGGCGTAGACGTCCTCCAGCTTTTTCTGGGCGTCGAATACATCGCCCAGACCTTGCTCTACCGCTTCGCGCACAGTCTGCTCAGGGTCTAGCTGCGGTTCCTGCGGCAGGTAGCCGATGGAAAGATTGGGCATGGGCGTGGCTTCGCCTTCGATGTCCCGGTCCAGCCCGGCCATGATCTTGAGGACGGTGGATTTGCCCGAACCGTTCAGGCCGAGTACGCCGATTTTGGCGCCGGGGAAAAAACTTAGGCTGATGTCTTTGAGGATCTGGCGCTTGGGCGGGACGATCTTGCCCACGCGGTTCATGGTGAAAACGTATTGAGCCATTTTGTGCGTTCTATTGAATTGAATGGGACTGAGAGGCTCTCAGCTTAACGCAAGACGCCGGTTTTGGGGAACCGGTCGCCTATCCGGGCGTCGGCGTACCAGGCCATGGCTTGCGCCGCTTCCGCGCCCTCGCTGGGCGACCAGGGCGCGAAATCGGCTTCGGTAACGGGCGTGTACGGGCCGTGCTTGACCTCGAAAATTACGCCGCCCGCGTCCAGCGAGAGAACGGCGTGCCAGGCACCTGCCGGGTTTTCCAGCAACGAGCAGTCCTCGCCCAGCCGCGTGCGTTCGATCACCGTTCCCGATTCGTCGAAATGCAGCACGAGAAAGCGCCCGCGCAGCGGAAACAGCAATTCCCAGGTGTGGGGGTGGCGGTGCGGGCGGACGAAGGTGTCCGGTTCCATGGCGATAGCCAGGCGCTGGATAGGGTCGCTCAATTCCGCGTGCAGGTTATGGTTGGCGCGGCGCCGGGGCGATTGTTGCGCTTGGCGGCTGAGATCGGCAAGCATGGAATCGGTAAGCTGTTTCAAGAGAGAACTCCGGTATGGATAAGGCGGGTATTATCCTTGAAATGAGCTGAATATTGCGCCAGTCCCAATATGGGACTGTGATGGGTCTATGCGAATCATAGTGTTGTCCACACTAAAGGCGTTTTGGGAAGAGCATCCCGAATACCTCGATGCTAAAGAACCGGCGTTGGCGTGGCATCGCCATGCGTTGCGAGCGAACTGGCCGGCGCCTGCCGACGTCAAACGGGATTTTGGCTCAGCCAGCATTCTGCGGGATGGGCGAGCGGTGTTTAATCTTGCGGGCAACAAGTATCGTCTGGTGGTGTGGATCAATTACGCCTATCGGGTGGGATACATCCGTTTCATCGGGACCCACGCCCAATACGACCAGACCGACGCGCAAACAATTTAATGGAGATAGACATGGACATCCGCCCCCTTAAGACCGAGGACGACTACCGAGCGACCCTCAAGGAGATAGAAAATCTCATGCATGCCGGGATAGATACCCCGGAAGGCGACCGCCTGGATGTTTTGGTGGCCTTGGTGGAAGCTTACGAGGCGCGGCATTATCCCCTCGAGCTCCCCGACCCGGTGGAAGCCATCAAATTCACCATGGAGCAGAAAGGGCTGACCGTGAAGGACCTAGAGCCGATGATAGGCCGCTCCAACCGTGTCTATGAAATTCTCAACCGCACGCGCCCGCTGACGCTGAAAATGATCTGGCGCCTGCACAAGGGCTTGGGAATTCCGGCGGAATGCTTGATCCGGCAGATGGACGAGGGGCAAAACGCCCCCAAGGCGGCTTGATTACGGCCAAATGATTCCCGCTACTGCCAGAATCTTGTCGAGTCAGTTGAAAAACATGCCGAAGGAGCGTCTGAGTTTGCGGCTGACCTGCCGAACGGCAGACTGGCCGGAACATCTCACAACGCTTGCTGTCTCTTCTGCCTTGTTTCGCTATTTTCCCGCGCTTTTGCTGTTAATGCTAATCACGATCACTCCGGCCAGTACCAGCATCGAACCGGCGATTTGCAGCGTCGAGATTTTTTCCTGCAACACGGCGTGGGCTAGGTAAATCGTCACGACCGGGCCGACGGAGCCGATCAGCGATGTATGCCCGGAGCCGATGCGGCGGATTCCGGCGGAGAGCAGGAACACCGGCAGCACCGTGGAAAAAATCGCCAGCGCGACGGCTAGTTCGTAGACCCGCAGCGGCAGGCTGAGCGCCGCCAGCGGGTGGGTGACGCCGAACTGGATCAGGCTGGCGGCGCTGGCGACGACCATCGCATAGGCGGTAAACCGCGCCGCGCCGATGCGGGCGATGGCATGGCCTGCGCCCACCAGGTAAACCGAATACGACAAGGTGCTACCGAACACCAGGCTGGCGCCCAACACCGCGCCGCCCTGGCTCATGCCCGCATCGTGCAGAAAAACCATCGCGATCCCGGCATAGCTCAAGGCCATGGCGGCCATCACCGTCCGGCTGATGGCGCGCCGATAGACCAGCGCCGAGAGGACAACGGTTAGGGTGGGGTAGAGGAACAGGATCAGCCGTTCCAACCCGGCGGAAATGTACGATAGGCCGAGGAAATCCAGGAAGCTGGAGAGGTAGTAGCCGATCAAGCCCAGGGCCAGGACGGCCAGCCAATCCTGTTTGCCCAGGGGTTCGGCATGATTGCCGCGCGCCCAGAGCGCAATGGCCAGAAAGAACGGCACGGAAAACGCCATGCGCAAGGCCAGCAGCGTGATGGCGTCCACGCTGCCGACATAGGCCAGTTTGACCAGTATGGCTTTGGCCGAGAAGCCGATTGCGGCCAATAGCGCGAAGGAAACGCCGAGGATCGCGTTACGGTTGAAGCCTATGCTTTGTGTGTTTGCCATTAATTAAGACCCCTCAGGTTGGTTATCGGCGGGTCTTAGGCAGGAAGAAGGCAATCGCGGCGGAACCCGCGCTTGCTGGATTCGGAATTAAAGCAGGAACGAATCGGCGCGGCTGAGGACGTGCGTCCGTAGCCACAGTCGCTTGCTGGTGGATATTGCAGTGATGGTAAGAAGCTTCGTTGCCATGGGGAGGACTATAGAGGCGGGTTTGCCGCTTGTCAATTAGGCCGGCATCAGCGGCCGCCGAAGTCCCGCAGCGCCGATTTCACCGTTTCGTTGGAAGCCAGGCTCAAGGGTGTCGAGCCCTTGCCGTTTTTCAGGTTGAAGGCCGCGCCTCTATTCAGCAGCAGGCTCACGATAAATTGTTGTCCTACCTTGGCGGCGAGGTGTAGCGGCGTGTCGCCGGCATGGTTGCGCGCATCGATATCCGCGCCATTGCTGAGTAGGAGTTTCACCATACTGCTTTTGCCGGATTTGGCGGCGCGGTGCAGCGGGGTGTTGCCATCCCTGTCCCGCGCTTCGAGGTTCGCCCGTTTAGCCAACAGCAGCCTGACCACGGTTTCATAACCGCCCGCAGCGGCCAGGTGCAATGGGGTGTTGCCCGCGTTGTCCCGGCCATCGGGATCGGCGCCGGCGTCGATCAGGGCGGCGCACGCGGAGGCCAAGCCGCGCCCTGCTGCGGCTTGCAAGGGCGATCCGCCGTTGCGGGATTGCGCATTGGCGTCGGCGCCTTTTTGCAGCAGCAGCAGCGCCAGCGATTCCTGGTCGTTTCTCAAGGCGGCGAGCAGCGGGGTGAGGCCGGAGCGGCTGACCGGGTTGATCTCGGCCTTTTTGTCCAGCAGCAGCGAAATGACGGCCTCATGGCCGCGGGCGGCGGCCTCGGTCAGGGGGGCGTTGCCCTCGTTGTCGCGGGCATTGGGATCGGCACCCTTTTCCAGCAGCAGTTTGACGCTGGCGAGATAGCCCCCTTGGGACGCCGCTTGCAAGGGATGGCGGCCGCCGTTGTCGCGGGCGTTAACGTCGGCGCCCTTTTCCAGCAAGAGTTTGATGGCGGCATCGTTGCCCGCGGCAGCCGCCAAATACAGCGGCGATTGACCTTTCTTGTCGCGGGCGTTGATGTCACCGCCTTTATCCAGGAGCCATTTGATCAGGGCGGGCGAACCTTCGCTGGCGGCTTCGTGCAGAGCCGTGCTGCCGTTCGCGCTCACCGTGTTGATGTGCGCGCCCTTCTCCAGCAACAAGCGGACGGGGGCAAGCTGGCCGCTGGCGGCCGCGGCCATCAAGGCCGTGCGCCCTTCGCTGTCTTTGAGGTTGGTGTCGGCATTTTTCGCCAAGAGGAGCAGCATGGCCGTTTGGTTGCCGTTGGCCGCCGCGACCTGTAGAGCGGTTTGCCCTTTTTTGCCGGGCATGTTGACGTCGGCGCCCGCCGCCAACAATGTTTTCAACAAATCGTCCCGGTTGTTGCGGACGGCTTCGATCAGGGGCGAGTCGCGGGCGCGGTTGAGCGCGCTCAAGTCCGCGCTTTTCGGCTTCAGCAGTTTGACAATGTCCACTTCGTTGTCGGCGATGGCGATCGATAGCGGCGATTCGTTTTGGCTATTCACGGCTGTCGTGCTGGCGCCCTTTTCCAATAGGGCCTTGGCGATTTCTTCGCGCTTGGCTTTGATGGCTTCCAACAGCGGGGTATTGCCTTGCTTGTCGGCGAGATTGGGATTGGCTTTGTTCGCCAGCAAGAGTTTGACCAGGCCTGCTTGGCCGGCCTTTACCGCCAACATCAAGGGGGTCTCGTTGCGGCTGTCGGCTGTGTCGGGCTTGGCTTTATGCGCCAACAGCGCGCTCACGCTCTCCTCTTGCATGCGGGCCATGGCTTCCAGCAAGGGGGTGCGGCGGCTCTTATTGGCGAGATTGGCGTCCGCCCCCTTTTCCAGCAGCATTTGCACGATGGCCGTGTTGCCCGCTTTAGCCGCTTCAAGCAAAGGCGTGTTGCCTAGCTTGTCCTGGGTATCGATGTCGAAATTGTTTTTTTCCAGGATCTGCTTGATGCTTTCGACATCGCCTTTTTTCGCCGAGAGCAGTAATTTTGCGTCGTTTTCCCGCTTTTCCTTGACCTTGGCGATCTCGAAAGGTGTGGGCTTGACCTTGAAATGCGGCACAGGCACCGGCTCGGTTTTCGGGTACAGCAAAACCGCAGGCGCGGCGAGGGCGCTCGCATAGCCCAACATCGACAGTAGCACTAGCGGTTTGATGAATTTCATTTCAATCAATTGATGTAAGAGGGTTTTTCAATAGCCACTATAGCGTAGTGACGGCTATAGTCGCTATTCCGGTAAAATTTATAGCATTCTTTGTAGGATTCTCCACACGTTTTCCAATAGCAAGGGCTGGGCCGCCGCGGTCGGATGCAGGCCGTCGGGCTGAAACCATGCCGGATCGCCGGCGATTCCTTGCAGCAGAAAAGCAAGCTGCTGAATCCGGTAGCGCCGCGCCACCTCGCCGTATGCGGCGTGGAACTCTTTGCTGTAAGCCGTGCCATAATTAGGCGGTAATCGCATTCCGACCAGCAGCACCTTGGCCTGTTGCGCGCGGCAACGCTCGACCATCGCCGAAAGATTGGCGCGCATTTCGCTCACGGGCAAGCCGCGCAGTCCATCGTTGGCACCTAGTGAGATAATAACGACAGCGGGACGGTATTTCTTTAGCAAAGAATCGATTCGATACGCGCCGCCCTGACTGGTCTCGCCGCTGATGCTGGCATTGACGACGCGATAAGCGGGGCGGTGCTGCCGTAAGCGCTGTTCCAGCAAATCCACCCAGCCGCTGCCGTGAGGCAGTCCGTAGGCGGCGGACAGGCTATCGCCGACGACCAGCAGCAGCGGCGGCTCAGGCGCAGCGGCGGCGGGTAGGCAGATCAACAGTAGAAGAAAAAAGGATCGGATAAACATGGAGGAAGGCAAGAGTTTCCCTATTGTGCAAGCAGAGCGTCTGGCTAAGCAAGTCACGGCCAATGACGGCAGCTCGTTGAGCTTGCTCGACGATATAGATATGGCGGTGGCGGCGGGCGAATCGGTGGCGATACTCGGCGCGTCCGGCTCCGGCAAATCGACCTTGCTCGGACTGCTGGCCGGCCTGGATACGCCGAGCAGCGGCCGCGTGCTGCTCGACGGCGTCGATCTTTGCGCTCTCGACGAGGATGGACGGGCGGCCTTGCGAGGCCGCTTGCTCGGCTTCGTATTCCAATCGTTTCAATTGCTGCCTGCGCTGACGGCTTTGGAAAACGTGATGCTTCCCTTGGAGCTGAAGGGCGACCGCGGCGCGCGGGCAAGTGCCGAGGAAACCTTGCGGCGGGTGGGCCTGGCGGCGCGGATTGGACATTATCCGCGCCAACTGTCGGGCGGCGAGCAGCAGCGGGTGGCGATAGCCCGAGCCTTTGCCGTGCATCCCAAATTATTGTTCGCCGACGAACCCACCGGCAATCTCGATGCCGCCACCGGTGCGCTGATCATCGACCTGTTGTTCGAGCTCAACAGCGAACAGAGCGCCACGCTGATCTTGGTGACCCATGACGTATCCTTGGCGAGCCGTTGTCAGCGGCGGCTGCGCCTGGATGGCGGGCGGCTGCAAGCATGACGGCCATGGCGCAGCTTCGCCTGGCCTGGCGCATGCTGGGCCGCGAGTGGCGCTCCGGCGATTTGCGGATTTTGGCGCTAGCCTTGGCGGTGGCCGTGACCAGCGTGACCAGCGTGGGCTTCTTTACCGACCGCGTGCGCCAGGGTTTATCGCAGCAGGCTAATCAACTGCTGGCGGCGGATTTGGCCGTGATCGCCGATCATCCGATTGCCGCCGGATGGGCAAGCGAGGCGCGCCGCCGCGGCTTGAAAACCGCCCAGATAGAGCTTTTTCCGAGCATGGCGCAACACGCAGGGCGCAGCCAGTTGGCGGAAATCAAGGCGGTGAGCGCGGCGTATCCCTTGCGCGGCGAATTGCGGGTGGCTGGGCGGAACGGGGCGATAGTCAGCGCTGCGTCCATTCCGCCGCCAGGAAGCGCGTGGGTCGAGCAAGCCTTGCTGGATCGTTTGGGCTTGGCGCTGGGCGGCCCGGTGACCGTCGGCGACGCCACCCTGACGGTAGCAGGCGTGCTGCTGAACGAGCCGGATCGCGGCGGCGGCTTGTTCGCCTTGGCGCCTCGCCTGTTGATGAACCTGGCCGATCTGCCGCGCACCGGCTTGGTTCAGCCGGGCAGCCGCATCGCGTACCGGCTGCTGGTGGCGGGCCGGGAAGGAAGCGTCGAATCCTTCCG
The DNA here is from genome assembly GCA_019911985.1 of Sulfuricellaceae bacterium. GTDB lineage: Bacteria > Pseudomonadota > Gammaproteobacteria > Burkholderiales > UBA9220 > JAIOJO01. The sequence continues at coordinate 10,423 of JAIOJO010000506.1, forward strand.
CGCCTGGGCGGAACCCCGGCTGCAACCCGGCGAGCGTTTGGAGGGCCTGCGCGATGCCCGGCCGGAAATCCGTTCGGCGCTGCAGCGCGCGCAGCAGTTCTTGGGCCTGGCCGCGCTGGTCAGCGCGGTATTGGCCGCCGTCGCGGTGTCTCTGGCGGCGCGCCGCTTCATGCAGCGCCATCTCGATAGCTGCGCCCTGTTGCGTTGCCTAGGGGCTAGCCAGGGACAGATATTCCGGCTTTATCTTTTTCAGTTCATGGCCCTCGGTTTGACCGCCAGCCTGGCCGGCTGCGCTGCCGGCTTCCTGGCCCAGTATGGCCTGGTCGCTTGGCTCGGCGGCTTTCTCACCGCCGACTTGCCCTGGCCGACTTGGCACCCGGCGGTGCATGGGTTTGTGGTGGGGATGGCGCTGTTGCTCGGTTTTTCGCTGCCTTACCTGATGCGCTTGCGCGATGTGTCCGCGCTCCGCGTGCTGCGGCGCGAGTGGGGCGATACGCGCTTATCGGGCGCCGGGGCCTACGCGCTGGGTGTGCTGACCTTGGCGCTGCTGCTGCTATCGCAAGCGGGCGACGTGAAACTGGGTATTTACGTGTTGGCCGGGCTAGGCGGCGCCTTGGTAGCGGCAAGCGCAGTCGCTTTCGCCTTGATTCGCGCCTTATCCGGGGTGCGCGGCCAAGCAGGCGGCGCGCTGCGTCTCGGCCTGGCGGCGCTGGGGCGGCGCAGCGGCAGCAGCATCTGGCAGATAACGGCCTTTGCCATCGGCCTGATGGCCTTGCTGCTGTTGACGCTGGTGCGCGGGGATTTGTTGCGCGAATGGCAGCAAACCCTGCCCCCCGATGCACCCAACCGTTTCGTCATCAATATCCAGCCCGACCAGCGGCGAGCGCTGCAGCAATTCTTCGCACAGCGTCATCTGGCGAGTCCGGCGCTGTATCCCATGGTGCGCGGACGCCTGCTGGCGATCAACGGCCGCGACGTATCGGCCGCGAACTATCCCGATGCGAGGGCGCAGCGGCTGGTGGAACGCGAGTTCAATTTGTCTTGGGCGGAGCGGATGCAAACCGACAACCGTCTCGTGGCCGGGCGCTGGTGGACTTCCGACGAGACCGGACAGCCGTTCTTGTCGGTGGAGGAGGGGATTGCCAAAACCCTGGGCATCCGCCTCGGCGACCGCCTCACCTACGGCGTGGCGGGGGAGACATTTACCGCGACGGTGAGCAGCTTGCGCAAAGTGGCGTGGGATTCGTTTCGGGCGAATTTTTTCGTGATCGGGACACCGGGCTTGATGCGGGCTTTTCCCGCCAGTTATATGACCAGCTTGTATATCGCGCCGGAGGACGAGGGGCGAGTGAGCGAATTGGTGCGCGACTTCCCGAATCTGAGCGTAATCGATGTGGCGGCGATCATGGAGCAAGTCCATCGCATCATGGATAAAGTGGCGGGCGCGGTGGAGTTCGTGTTTCTCTTCACGCTCCTGGCGGGCGGAATGGTGCTTTACGCCGCGCTGGCCTCGACGCAGGATGAACGCCGTCAGGAAGCTGCCGTGCTGCGGGTGCTGGGGGCTAGCCGGCGTCAATTGATGGCGGCGCAATGCGCCGAGTTTGCCGCCATCGGCCTCTCCGCCGGCGTCGTGGCGGCGCTGATGGCGAGCGCGCTGGGATATGCGCTGGCTACCCGCGTGCTCAATTTGTCCTACAGTGTAAGTCCCTGGCTGTGGCTGGCGGGTATTGCGGGCGGCGGCTTGGGCGTGACTCTGGCCGGACTGTGGGGAACGCGGCGGATTGCCGACAGCCCGCCCTTGCAAACTTTGCGCGAGCTTTGAATTTTTGGCACGGTTTTAGCTTATAATTTATGACAATGAAATACGGACGTAAAATTTTATGTTGACGATCGAACATTCTATCGAAGATCAAAAAGCGGCCTTGGCCACCAAGTTGGAAATTCCCATGGAAATCCTGGCGCAAAAGTGCGTCGAGGTCTGGCCAGACAAAGCCGCGCTCGACCGCGTGTTGAGCGAAGGGCTATCGACGATCCCCTTGTGCAGCCTGGTGTATGCGATGGACCCGAATGGAATTCAAGTCAGCGCGAACGTATCGCGGGACGGATTGAGCGAGCGCTTCTTCGGCCAGGATTTATCGCAGCGGCCGTTCATGACCAACGTCGTGCCGAGCCGGGGATTCATCCTTTCCAACGTGTACATCAGCCGCGGCACCGAGCGCCCCTCGGTGACGGCGGTGCTGGCTATCGCCAATCGCGAACAGCGGGTGCTGGGATTCGTCGCGGCGGATTTCGACTTGCGCGATCTGACGCTGACCGACATGCCGCCCGACATTCCCTTGACCTGGCGGCAGCTCAAGGGCGACCCGGCCATCCGCCAGAACCTGTTTCAGCAGCAGCGGGTTAAAAGCGATATGGATCAGCATATCGACGACGTGATTGCGATCATGGAAGAGCTGATTTGCGAGCGCGGCATTTTTCACGGCAAGCTGCATTTTTCCAGTTCCCGCGCCACGCTGTGGTCTATGGACGATCCCTATTGTTACCGCCTGCACGTGCTGGACGAAATCATCAACCCGGTGGTTTGCCTGGCTTACCGCAAGCAGGCTTACCCGGCGCGAGCGGTGGTTCGCCCCGAGTTGGTGCGCCCGGTATTCGAGCGCTTCAAAATGTTGCGCGAAGGCGACGAGGTGATCTACCTGCGCTCCGGTTCGCTGAACATCATTAACGGCATGGTAGGGCTTAATTTTTCCTGCGACGGTTCGCATTATCTTCCGGTCGACGACTTCCTTTCCAAGGGCAGCGATTTCTGGTTCGGAACTTCGTTGGCGGAACCGGATCTTACTGTTTGAAATAGCGCCTTAAGCTGCCGGGCGCCGCGCCGGTTCCGGGCCGGATGCTGGAAATCGTGTCAGAATGGCATTTTGCGCAGGCAAATCTATACTCTAAGCAATTTCTTCAAAACGTTTCTGGAAAGGAGCCTCTCATGTACGGCCCTTATGACCATAGTTGGATGTTAGGAGGCGGGATGTTGCTTGGCGGATTGTGGATGCTGCTGATCTGGGGGATTCCGCTGTTGGTGCTGTTCGCCCTGCTGAAATACCTATTCGCCCGGCCGCGCGGCAGCGCCGGCCGGGAAATCAAGCCGGCAAGCGCTACTCCGCTGGATATCCTCAAGGAAGCTTACGCGCGCGGCGAAATCGGCCGCGACGAGTATCTCCAGAAACGCGACGATCTCCTGGAAAAATAGGCCGGGCAGGCGGCCTCGACGCGGCAAGGCGCGCCCATAGACGCCACGGCTGAAAGCCGCGCAGTGTGTCATACCTTCGTCATCTTCATTCCCTAGCATGGTTCGCATACCCATGCTAAACGAAAGGTCTATCGTGACATCAGCTCAAATACCGGCGGACGAACTGCTCAAGTTGAACGCCTATTGGCGCGCCTGCAACTATCTGGCGGCGGGGATGAACTTTCTGCAAGATAATCCTTTGCTCAAGGAAGCGCTCAAACCCGAGCATGTGAAAAAGCGTTTGCTGGGACATTGGGGCTCCAGCCCCGGC
>JAIOJO010000507.1 GCA_019911985.1 Sulfuricellaceae bacterium
TCGGCTCGCGAATTTCAGCGATTTTTGATAAATCGGGAAGACGGGATGGGTTTTCAATATCCAAAACCTCGCCGTCGCGCATGACTATCTGGTAAACCACGGTTGGCGCCGTAGTGATCAGATCCATGTCGTACTCGCGCTCTAGGCGCTCCTGCACGATATCCATGTGCAGCAAGCCAAGGAAACCGCAGCGGAAGCCAAAGCCCAGCGCTTGGGAGTTTTCCGGCTCGTATTGCAGTGAAGCGTCGTTCAGTTTGAGCTTTTCCAACGCATCACGAAGAGCGTCATATTCGTGAGATTCGACCGGATACAGCCCAGCAAATACCTGCGGTTTGATTTCTTTGAAACCCGGCAATGGTTCTTCCGCCGGATTGTTGGCTAAGGTTACGGTATCACCCACCTTAGCCGATTTGAGTTCTTTAATTCCCGCAATAATGAAGCCAACTTCACCTGCCGAAAGCCGCTCTTTCGCTTTGGATTTTGGGGTAAACACCCCCACCTGTTCACATTGATATTCATCCGCCGTTGCCATTAAGCGTAACCGGTCTTTGGGCTTGATCTGTCCGTCAACGACTCGGACCAGCATAATGACGCCTACGTAGTTATCGAACCAGGAATCGATGATAAGCGCCTTGAGCGGTGCATCGGGATTGCCAGATGGCGGCGGTATACGTTGGATAACGGTTTCCAGGATATCTTGCACACCCTCCCCCGACTTCGCGCTAGCACGGATAGCATCTTTTGCATCGATGCCGATGATGTCTTCGATTTCCTGGATTACTCGCTCGGGGTCGGCTGATGGCAAATCGATTTTGTTCAGTATGGGAACCACATCAACGCCGAGTTCAATTGCTGTATAGCAGTTGGCTACAGTTTGCGCTTCTACACCCTGGGAGGCATCGACTACCAATAGCGCACCTTCGCAGGCAGACAGCGAACGCGATACTTCGTAAGAAAAATCAACGTGGCCCGGGGTGTCGATCAAATTAAGTTGATAAATTTGACCATCATTCGCTTTGTAGTTAAGCGCGGCCGTTTGGGCCTTAATGGTTATGCCTCGCTCTTTTTCCAAATCCATGGAGTCAAGCACTTGGCTTTCCATTTCGCGGTCGGAAAGTCCACCGCAGAGGTGGATTAGGCGATCAGCAAGAGTCGATTTGCCATGGTCAATATGGGCAATAATGGAAAAGTTTCGGATATGCTTCATGGGGCGGGCCGTCAAGACCGGGGCGCGATGCCCTAATCGTTAAAAGTGCGGAATTCTAACGGAATTCCGCAAAATAAGCATCCAACACGGCTTGGTCGAGAAAGTAATGCCCAAGCTCCCGCTCGTTAGCCATGAGCACCGGTACTTTTAGACCAAACATTTCTTCCAATTCCGGATCGGAATCAATATCGACAATTTCTAGCAAAAAGTCATGGATACCCGGCAACCGTTGTAAGGCGGCAATCATCTCATCACAGAGATGGCAATCTTTACGTCCATATAGAGTTAACAATGGTTTATTGGACATAAATCAGATGTGGCATGCAAATGATGGAGTTAGCCGGGAACAGCGCATTCCTATTCATTGTTTTTCTTGCCGGTAAATTGAACTATTTGGCTCGATTCGGCTTGACGTAAGATTACGGGTAAAAACTTCGAGTTGTTAGCCAAGCCACTTGAAATAAACCTCATCACTAAAAAACCGGCGATTAATCCAATAACGGAACCCAATACGACATAAATTTCTCCCGGCGCAACACCCCAAACCCAGCGCGCTGTAAGGGCGCCAAAAATAAGTAAAAAAAGCGGTACTAAATAAATTAGTAACGAGGTTTTCAATAAAACTCCTTCCGCTATACCAACGACTACAGTATCGCCAACTCGGGCTTCGATAGCGTTGAGTACCTTGAAAGCACTTGAGCTTTTACCCAAAACCTTGGAAAGCGAGGCTGTGCCGCAACCTCCTTCCGCCTCTTTGCAAGTCCCGCAAGCGGATTCCCGTTGGCTTTCAACATAAGCGAGGCCGTCTGTTTGGATATCCACTACACGGGCTTGTGCTTCAATCATTTTAATGCCGGGACTTGCATAGAAACAGCTTCTGCCATGCGCGTTACGGTGATAGGCGGCACAGCGCCGATCACAGTAACCTTATAACCGGAAACAAAGCGAGAATAGACATTAAGTGGACCCTGTTGAGATAGGCCAGTTTCCCCTCCGGCATTATCTGCAGGTTCGATAAAGACGGAAATCGCCACGAGGCCATCGGAATAAACCCGGTGCAATACCAGATGTTGTTTGCCCGCTAATTGGCGTTTGGTGTCGATGATTTTGTTAAAACCAGGGGGTAATGGATCGATGCGCCATTCAAGATCATTCGCCGATGGTTCGATGGTATTGACAATCACCGGATTGGATTTCTCACTAGAACCGGGGTAAGGCCTGAATATTTTCGTATCGATTTTTCCGCCCACATTTATCTGGGTAAAAACAAATCGCTCAATCATTTTGCCGTTTTCGTTTTGTAATTCGGCTTTGAGTAGAAGCCCACTGTTTTTGTCGGCCCATAAAACGCGTCCATAACGGTAAGCATCCTTCGGTTCCAATGCTATAATTTGACTGTCCAATCCGGCCACCCTCTCAACCGGGCCTTTCCTGACTCGGTAATTTTCGCTTAATTCGGAAAGTTGGTGCGGCAATAAGGCCGGAAAAGGGCGAATACTCTGGCGCTTTTCCATTGTTACGATATGTTTGCTGGGGTAATAACAAAAAACCTGCTCGTTGTTGCGTATGATTTCCCGTGTCGTTCCATCCAGCATGACTAGTTTTTCATGCTCGCCATATTCATCCACGGCATGATAGATACGTGACGATTCAACATGTGCGCCTTCTTGAAAGACGATAAGTCCAGAGTAATTCAACTGATGGGCCGCCATGGCAATTCTTCTCAGCCAATTAGTTGCATCGACTTGCGGAGTCATCCCCGCATGGGCAGAAAGCGATAGGGTAAGAATCAGGAAAAGTAATAGCGAAGGCTTTTTCATTGGCCGTAATCGGTAGTGGAAACCATGTGGATGGAGGGCGCCATGCTATCTATTGCCACATTCGAGGAAAACTCCTGGTGGGCCAATACATAAGGATTCATATTCTTCGCGACGATTCGCTTGTCCATGGCACGTAGCGTTATGCTCGCTAGCTGGTTGTCTGTTGGCGCGCTTTCGAGATGGAAAGATATCCAACCGGCAAAGGTTACAACGGCGACTGAGGCGGCGGCAGAAAATTTTACAACTGGATGATTTAACAGTGAGCCTCTGTTGGGGGCGAGGATAGTCGGCTCGTCTCTCAGTTTTAAGCTAATTTTAGCTGCAATACTCTGACTTGATGTTTGACGTAAACAATCACCAATAAGATGGTATGTCTGCCAGACTTCCGTTAAATCCTCATCTCGGCAAACATCTGAAATCAGCTTGGCGGCTTCGCTTAGCTGCCCTTCCCCGTCCATGAGGGTTGATATTTCTAATGTCATCTCACCATCTC
>JAIOJO010000508.1 GCA_019911985.1 Sulfuricellaceae bacterium
GGCGCCGGCCGTGGCGGACCCTGGACGGCTCCGCCACGGCAACCGAGGAACCGGGCTCGAAGCCAGGTACCGGCTCGCGCTCCAGCGTGCGCTGCAGCAAACGCTCGATATCGGCCAAAGACCGCTCTTCGTCGGCGCTTACCAGGGAAATCGCCTCGCCCTCGCTACCGGCGCGGCCGGTGCGGCCGATACGGTGGACATAATCCTCGGGCACACGAGGCAAGTCGAAATTCACCACAAAGGGCAGCAAATCGATGTCCAAGCCGCGCGCGGCGATATCCGTCGCCACCAGCACCCGCACCGCTCCGTCCTTGAAGTCGGCCAAGGCCTGGGTGCGCTGGGTTTGGTTGCGGTCGCCGTGGATCGGCGCGGCGTTGATGCCGTCTTGCACCAGCAGATGCGAGAGGCGGTCGCAACCGGTCTTGGTTGCGGTGAACACGATTACTTGCCGCATGTCGCGGGACTTGATCAAATGCGCCAGCAACTCGCGCTTGCGTGCCCGGTCCACCGGGTGGATGCGCTGCGTCACCCGCTCCGAGGCGGTATTGCGCTGGGCGACTTCGATCAGCGTAGGCGACTTCATGAACGAATCCGACAAGCGCTTGATGTCGCTGGAGAACGTAGCGGAGAACAGCATGTTCTGACGCCGTGCCGGCAGTAACATCAGAATGCGGCTGATATCCGGCAGGAAACCCATGTCCAGCATGCGGTCGGCCTCGTCCAGCACGAGAATTTCCACCTGGGACAAATTCACGGTTTTTTGCTGGACGTGATCGAGCAGGCGCCCCGGCGTCGCCACCAGGATTTCCACGCCGTTGCGCAGCGCCTGGGTTTGCGGCGCGATGTTGACGCCGCCGAAAACAGCGCTGGAGCGCAACGGCAAATACTTGCCGTAGGCTTTCACGCTCGCCTCGACCTGGGCCGCCAGTTCGCGCGTCGGTGTCAACACCAGGGCGCGCACCGGATGGCGCGCCGGGGACGTGCTGGCGCTGGCGTGAGGCTGCAAGCGGTGCAGAATGGGCAGCGTGAATGCGGCGGTCTTGCCGGTTCCGGTTTGGGCGCCGGCCATAATATCCCCGCCCGACAGTACGACGGGAATGGCTTGTGCCTGAATCGGCGTAGGTTCGCGGTAACCCTTTTCTTCCAGGGCGCGCTGTATCTCGGCGGATAGTCCGAGGGCGGCAAATGACATGTAGTAAGTGTCTCCTAAATCAATGAATTACGCAACCGCCAGCTTTTCCACCAGCAAGGTGTGCAGGCGCCGGCTATCGGCCCGCAGCACGGTGAACTTCAGGTTGTCGAAGCTGATTTGTTCGCCGCGCTTGGGCAGGCGGCCGAACCGGCTGGTGACCAGGCCGCCGACGGTATCGAAGTCTTCGTCGCTGAATGATGCGCCCAGCATTTCGTTGAAATCGTCAATTTCCGTCAAGGCTTTAACCCTGAAATAGCCGTTGCGTTCGCGGATGATATTGTCCACCGCCTCGTCGAAATCGTATTCGTCCTCGATTTCGCCGACGATCTGCTCCAGCACGTCCTCGATGGTGACCACCCCCGCCACGCCGCCGTACTCGTCCACCACGATGGCGATATGGTTGCGGTTGCTGCGGAATTCCTTGAGCAGCACATTGAGGCGCTTGGCTTCGGGAATGAACACCGCCGGACGCAGCATATCGCGCACATCAAACTCCTCCCCGGCATAATACCGCAGCAAGTCCTTAGCCAATAGGATACCGATCACCTCGTCCTTGTTGCCCTCGATCACGGGGAAACGGGAATGGGCGGTTTCAATAACAAAGGGGATGAACTTTTCGGGAGGATCGCTGATGTCGATGACATCCATTTGCGCCCGGGGAATCATAATGTCGCGCACTTGCATTTCGGACACATGCAGCACGCCTTCGATCATGGAAAGCGCGTCGCCGTCGAGCAAATTGCGCTGATACGACGAATGGAGCAGTTCGACCAACTGCCCTCGATCTTCCGGTTCGCGCAACAGCCACGCATTCAGGCGTTCCAGCCAGCCCGGTTTCTCAGGTTCGTCCATATGGTTCGTTAACCCCCCAGGGTAATAAAAAATGACTGGCGACCGGTTTGCTGCTCGTCACTCATTGTGTATCACCGGCATAGGGATCAGGGTAACCCAGGCTTGTTACGATTTGTTTTTCCAGCGCTTCCATCGCCTGCGCGTCCGCCTCGACTTCATGATCGTAGCCCTGCAAGTGCAGCACGCCATGCACCACCAAATGGGCATAATGCGCCTCAAGCCCTTTGCCCTGCTCCGCCGCCTCGCGCTCCACCACCGCCGGACACAGCACCAAATCGCCCATCACCCCGGCCTCCGGCGGCAAATCATCATAGACGAAAGTCAGCACATTCGTGGCATAAGCCTTGCCGCGGTAATCGCGGTTGAGCGCCAGCCCTTCTTCCTCGTCCACTAGCCGGATCGTCAATTCGCCTGGGCGGCGCAAGGCGGCGCGCACCCATAGGCGGAATTGCGGCCGCGTCGGCACCGACTCCGGCTTCACCGCGTATTGCACCGCCAGGCTTAATCGAACCGCTTTGGCCTTGCGCCTCGGCGCGGGCTTATCCGGTTTCGCCTTCACGCCTTACCCTGTCCATGCCGTTCATAGGCGTTGACGATCTGCTGCACCAGCGGATGGCGCACCACGTCCTCCGACTGGAAATGGGTAAAGGCGATGCCGCGCACCTTGGCCAAAACCAGTTCCGCCTCCACCAATCCGCAGGCCTGGCCTCGGGCCAGGTCGATTTGCGTGACGTCGCCGGTAATCACCGCCTTGGCGCCGAAACCGAGCCGGGTCAGGAACATTTTCATTTGCTCCGGCGTCGTGTTCTGCGCCTCGTCTAAAATAATAAACGAATGGTTCAAGGTGCGGCCGCGCATATAGGCCAGCGGCGCGATTTCGATAGCGCCGCGCTCGAACAGCTT
>JAIOJO010000509.1 GCA_019911985.1 Sulfuricellaceae bacterium
GGCTGGCCGCTCATGCATGGTTCCTTGTCGGGCATGATCCCCCAGGTGCACTATGCCCAGCATAGCTTGACGGTGGACGGCGCTTTGCTGATACGCGCTTTCGACGGCACCACGGTGGTGCAAAACCTGAGCTTGCTCGACCCCATGGGCCTGGCTCCCCGGCTCAAGGCGGATATCGAAATGCGCGGCTTGGAACTCGACCAACTGACCCGCACTTTTTCCTTCGGCAATATGCAGGGGCGTATCGATGCCGATGTCCGGGGCTTGGAGCTGTCCGCCTGGCAGCCGGTCAAGTTCGACGCGCGGGTCTACAGCAGCCCCGGCAATTATCCGCGCAAAATATCCCAACGCGCGGTGGAAAACATTTCGTCCTTGGGCGGAGCCGGGGCGGCGGCCGCCATTCAGCGCAGCTTTCTGCGGTTTTTCAAGCAATTCGGCTACGACCGGATCGCGCTGTCGTGCCGCTTGCGCAACGGCGTTTGCAGCATGGACGGGGTGGAGGCCGGTCAGGGCGGATACGTCATCGTCAAGGGCGGCGGCATTCCGGCCATTACGGTAATCGGCTACAATCGCAGCGTCGGATGGGACGAGCTGTTGGGGCGCCTGAAACGGATTACCCAAGACAATGTGAAGCCCATCGTGCAATAACATTGCACCAACTAAGGAGGTTTTATGAACGGTTTGCGTAAATCGCTCGTCGTGCTGGGCGCAGCCGGCCTGATGGCGGGTTGTGTCACGATCAATATCTATTTTCCCGCCGCCGCCGCTGAAAAGGCGGCGGACAAAATTATCGACGAAGTATGGCAATTGAAAAACGCGCCGAACGACGGCAAAAAAGCGCCGCCGGCTGCGCAACCGGGAGAAGCGAAATGAAGCGATTGATGCATCTTGTTACGCTGGCCTGGCTGGCGTTCTCGTTGTTTGCGGCGGGCTCGCCCGCCTTCGCGCAAGCCGATCTGGAAATCGACACGCCGGCCATTTCCGCGCTGAAATCGAGCATGCAGGCGCGCCACATCCAACTCGCCGCTTACTACGACAGCGGCGCGGTAGGCTTGACCCGCGACGGCCTGCTGGCCGTGCGCGACGCGTCGGCGGTTCCCCTGGCGCAGCGGCAGGCGGTGAATGCGCTGGTGGCGGCGGAAAACCGCGACCGGCAGGCGCTGTACCGCGAAATCGCCCGCGCCAACGGGCATCCCGAGTGGGAAGACGAAGTGCGCAGCACCTTCGGCCAGCGCTGGATACAGAAAGCGGCGCCGGGTTGGTGGGTGCAGAGCAACGGGACTTGGACGAGGAAATGACCCCTGTCCTGGTTTTCGATATCGAAACCATTCCCGATACAGACGGCCTGCGTCGCCTCAACGGGCTGGACGCGGACATGACCGACGCCCAGGTCGCCGAGATGGCTTTCCAGCAGCGCCGCCAAGCCACCGGCAGCGATTTCCTGCCATTGCACCTGCAGCGCGTCGCGGCCATTTCCTGCACGCTGCGCGATCGCGACAGCTTCCGGGTGTGGACTCTGGGTTCGCCCGAAGATGGAGAAGGCGAGCTGATCCGGCGTTTCTTCGAGGGCATAGAGAAATACACGCCGCAAATCGTGTCGTGGAACGGCGGCGGTTTCGACCTGCCGGTGCTGCATTATCGCGGCATGGTTCACGGCATCCAGGCGCCGCGCTACTGGGATATGGGCGACGACGACCGCGAGTTCAAGTGGAACAACTACATCAGCCGCTACCATACCCGCCATCTCGACCTGATGGACTTGCTCGCGCTGTACCAGCCCCGCGCCAACGCGCCCCTAGACCAGATGGCGCAGCTCTGCGGCTTCCCCGGCAAACTGGGGATGGACGGCTCGCAGGTCTGGGAGGCCTACCAGCGCGGCGAAATCGCGGCGATCCGCAATTACTGCGAAACCGACGCGGTGAACACCTACCTGGTTTATCTGCGCTTCCAGTTGATGCGCGGCGCCTTGACGCCCGACACTTACCGCCAGGAATGCGACTTGGTGCGCCAGACCTTGGGGAAGTCCGAGGGGGCGCATTGGCGCGAGTTTTTGGCGGCGTGGAACCTTAGTATCTGAGCCAAAATATAAATCTTAAAGTTGGGCACTTACATGAACGCTTGGAAAATCATTTGGAACGTTTTCTACAATGGCTCGTCACGGTGGCGAGTCGTAACCGAAATGTGGAGGCTATCTTCGGCATGGCAGCGAACTCTTATTGTCCTATCGGCGAGCGTGTTTCTTGCTGGCCTCGGAGCGTACGTGATTCTTGCTGGTCGGAATGGAAGCGCCTTATCCCTTGCTGTTGTAGGCGAGTTGTTACTGTTTTTGGTGCTGGACAAGATCAAAGACAAAACATTTTTTTCCGAATATGGTTCTCCTGACAACGCGATGGTGCCACCGGACAATGAAGAGCATCGGGTCAGTCGATACATGATTTTTCGCAAACGCCTTCGAGAGACGAACATCACAAGGAGTCATGTTGAAGATGTATTTCCTCTTGCTGACGCAAAGCTTGACTTAGAGTCTAGTCGCGGTGAAATGCCGCGGAAATATCTTGGGTTTGCTATCGGCTTACTTGTAGGCACCCTCGTTTCGTGGTCAAAAAATCTTGATGCACAAGAACTGTCTTTGGCTGTAGCGGCTTTTGTGGTGTCCAGCTTTTTTATCGTCATGGTTCTATGGGTGGTACCGTCAAGGGCAGAGCGGCTCAAAGAGTTGAAATATTTCATGCATTTGTACTGCCGGGAGGTCGAGTAAGCGCCCAGGCCGGTTACTTCTACGTTGAACTTCTCACACTGTGACCACTCACCTTGTGCTCAGGATTGCGTATCGGTATCCAATCGGATGCGCTGTAACGCATGGACACCTTTAAGCACTCCGAAAAATTCGATGCTTCTTGGGCGGCGACAAGTCCTCGCAGAAGCGTGACATCAAACGCGCCATTGAGATGGCGCGGACTTTGGATTAAGGAGTGAAGCATGGCTAAATTTGCCCCCTTCGATGCGGCCGATTACCTCGACGATGAGGAAACCATCGCGGAATACATAACGGCAGCACTGGAAGATGCCAATCCCGATGTGTTTCTAAGCGCCGTGCGCGATGTGGCCCGCGCCCGAGGCATGGCACAGCTCGCCAAAGATGCGGGTCTTGGCCGCGAGAGCCTTTACAAGGCGCTTACGCCCGGCGCCAAGCCGCGCTACGACACGATGCTCAAGCTGCTTCATGCTCTCGGCGTCAAGCTCTCCGTTTCTCCACTCCATTCGTGAGCATCTTGAACCTATCCGCCTGAAATTTATCCGGCTTATTTCCCTCTGTCCCAAAGCCGGACGCTTAAGCTCCGCGCGAGGGCCGGTTTAACCATTTTTGAAATCAATACCGTGAATACACCCAACATAGCCACCATTGAATCCCTAGACCACGAAGGGCGCGGCGTCGCTCATGTGGACGGCAAAACCATTTTCATCGAGGGCGCGCTGATCGGCGAGGTCGTCGAATACAGCTCCTATCGCAAGAAACCGTCTTTCGAGATGGCCCAGGCGACTCGCCTGATCAAGACCAGTTCGCAGCGGGTAACGACGCCCGCTTGCCCGCATTTCGGCGTGTGCGGCGGCTGCAGCATGCAGCACCTGGAGGCGGCAGCGCAGGTGGCGGCCAAGCAGCGCGTGCTGGAGGACAATTTGTGGCATATCGGCAAGGTTCGAGCCGAGTCCATCCTGCCTCCGATTTACGGCCCGACCTGGGGCTATCGTCACCGGGCGCGGATGTCGGTGCGCTATGTGATCAAAAAAGGCAGCGTGCTGGTCGGCTTCCACGAAAAACGCAGCCGCTACGTTGCCGACATGCACACCTGCAAGGTATTGCCGCCGCGCATCGCCGGCTTGATCGACCCGCTGCGCGAGATGATCGGCCGGTTGACGATACGCGAGCGCTTGGCGCAGATCGAGGTGTCGCTGGGGCAGGATGTGGACGTGCTGGTGCTGCGCAATATGGACCCCTTGGGGGCCGGGGACGACGCTATTCTGCGGGATTTCGCCGACCGCCACCGGGTGCAGTTCTTCCTCCAGCCCAAGGGGCCGGACAGCGCTTATGCGTTTTATCCTCTCGATGCGCCCAAGCTGAACTACACTTTGCCCGAGTTCGACGTGACCATGCCTTTCCATCCCACCGAGTTCACCCAGGTCAACCCCTACATTAACCGGGTGCTGGTGCGGCGCGCCTTGCGCCTGCTCGACCCGCAGCCGGGCGAGCGCATTGCCGACTTGTTCTGCGGCTTGGGCAACTTCACGCTGCCCATCGCCCGCAGCGGCGCCTGCGTGGTGGGCGTGGAGGGTAGCGATGCGCTGGTGCGGCGTGCGCGCGAGAATGCGGCGTATAACGGGTTGTCCGAGCGCACCGAGTTTCACGCGGCGAATCTGTTCGAGGTGGCCGAAGATACGCTGGGGCAATGGGGACGTTTCGACAAGATGCTGATCGACCCGCCGCGCGACGGCGCGGCGGAAGTGGTAAAGGCATTTGGCGACGATGCGCCGGGGCGTATCGTCTACGTTTCCTGTAGCCCGTCCACGCTGGCGCGGGATGCCGCCGAGTTGGTGCATAACAAGGGCTACCGTTTGGCGGCGGCGGGCGTGGTGAATATGTTTCCCCATACCGCGCACGTGGAGTCGATTGCCTTGTTCGAGCGTTAATCCTATTTGGCGGTGAAGAATTTTGCAGTTGCTTGTTCTACCCAATGCCCATTGGAGTTAGCGCAGCGGTTTCAACGAGGGCAGCGTGGAAAAAGCCGTGTCCGCCAGCGTCGCGGCAAATTCCGCGTGGGCTTCGCGCTCGTCGGCGCGCATGGCTAGGTATAGCTCTCCCCACAATCCTTTCGGCCCTATCGTCTGGGCGCCGACATAGCCGCGATCCAGGTAGGTTTGCACCGCCCAGCGGGGCAGGGCGGCAATCCCCCGGCGCGAGGCCACCAACTGCAGAATCGCCACGGTCAGCTCGGCGGTGCGGCGGGCCGGATCGATGCCGGCGGGCTTGAGAACCCGACGCACCAAGTCCAGCATCCGGTCCGGCACCGGGTAGGTAATCAGCGTTTCCCCGGCGAAATCCGCCGCTTTCAGATAAGGCTTGGCCGCCAGCGCGTGGCCGCGCGCGACGAGCGCCACCATCTCGTAGGAAAAGAGCGGGAAATAGGTGATCCCAGCCTGCCGCTTCGCCTCCGATACGATCACGACGTCGGCCAGACGATCCGACAGCAGCGTCAAGGGTTCGGAATGGAATCCGGGAACCAAGTCGAGTTCCACCTCGGGATGGGTCTCGCGGTAGGCATCCATCGCGGGCATCAGCCAATCGTAGCAAGTGTGGCATTCCACCGCGATGCGCAACTCGCGCGCCAGCGGCGCCGCTTTGAGGCGGGCGATGCTGTGCCGGGCCGCCTCCACTTCGGGGAGCACCCGCCGCGCCAAGGCGAGCAGCGTGTTCCCGGCGGCGGTGAGCTTCAGCGGCCGTTGCTGGCGTTCGAACAACGGGGTCTCCAGGTAATCTTCCAGCGCGGCCAGTTGGTGGGACAGGGCCGATTGGGTCAAATGCAGCTTTTCCGCCGCGCGGGTGACGTTGGCGGTTTCCGCCAAGGCGGATATGGCTTTGAGGTGGCGCAGTTCTATCATGATTAATATTAATTAAATTGTGAAAAACATGCGTTTGAATCATACATGAAATGGGGCGATGATGGCTCATCTACATTTAGGAGACGAGCCATGACCACGATACACACACTGGGTTTTCCGCGCTTGGGCGCCAACCGGGAATTGAAATTCGCGCTGGAGCGGTACTGGCGCGGAGACATTACGGCGGATCAATTGGAAGCCGCCGGCCGCGAGCTGAGGGCGCGGCATTGGGCTGTGCAGAAGGCGGCGCTGGATTTCGTCACGGTCGGCGATTTCGCCTTTTATGACCACGTGGCCAGCCATATTCAGTTGCTGGGCTGCGAGCCGGCACGCTTCGAATTCAGCGGCGGCGAACCCGAATTGGCGCGCTATTTCACGATGGCGCGCGGCGTGGCGGAGGAGTCCGGTTGCGGCGGCTGCGGCCACCGGGAAGGCGGCAAGCCAGCTTTGGAAATGACCAAGTGGTTCGACACCAATTACCATTACCTGGTGCCCGAGCTGGCACCCGATACCTCGTTTCGCGTGGCATCCGCAAGGTTGTTCGGCGAAGTGGCCGAGGCACAGGCCCTGGGCTATCCGGTCAAGGCCGTGTTGCTGGGCCCGCTGAGCTTTCTCTGGCTGGGCAAGGGGAAGGCGGCGGGTTTCGAGCGCCTTTCGTTGCTGGAAAAACTGCTGCCGGTGTACGGCGAAATTCTGGTGCGGCTGAAGGGCTTGGGCGTCGAGTGGGTGCAGATCGACGAGCCGATACTCGGCCTCGATCTGCCGGACGTATGGAAAAACGCATTTGAAAGGGCTTATAGCCGCTTGGCCGGAAGCGGCGTGAAGCTGTTGCTGGCGACCTATTTTTCGCCGCTCGAAGATAATTTGCATCTGGCCTGCAAGCTTCCGGTGGCGGGCTTGCATATCGACGGGGTGCGCGCGCCGCAGGATTTGGCGGCGGCGGCCGATTGGCTGCCCGCCCACAAAATTCTTTCCGCCGGCATCGTGGACGGGCGGAACATCTGGCGCGCCGATCCCGATGCCGCGCTGGCGGCGCTGCGCCCGCTGCATCAGAAACGTAAGGAGAATTTGTGGCTGGCGCCGTCGTGCTCGCTGCTGCACGTACCGGTGAGCGCGGCGGGGGAAACAGCGCTGGATACGGAATTGAAATCCTGGCTGGCGTTTGCAACGGAAAAGCTGGCGGAACTCCAGCTCTTCAAGCGCGCATTGGACGAGGGCGAAGCGGCTGTGGCAGAGGGCTTGGCGGTGGCCCGGCTGGCCTGCGCATCGCGCCGCAACAGCGTCCGCGTCCATGATCCCGCCGTGGCCGAGCGCTTGGCCGCTTTGCCCGCTGGCGCGGATAGCCGCTTCTCGTCTTTCCCGGTGCGGCAGGCGCTGCAGCGGGCGCACTTCAATCTGCCGCCGTTTCCAGCCACGACGATAGGCTCTTTCCCGCAGACAGCCGAAATACGCGCGGTGCGGGCGTCCTGGAAACGCGGTTCCATCGGCGCGGCCGAGTATCGCCAGCGCATGCAGTCGGAGATCGCCTACGCGGTCGGCAAGCAACTGGAGTTGGGGCTGGACGTCTTGGTGCACGGCGAGGCGGAACGCAACGACATGGTGGAGTATTTCGGCGAGCAACTGGCCGGTTTCGCTTTCAGCCGGAACGGCTGGGTGCAATCCTACGGCTCGCGCTGCGTCAAGCCTCCCATCGTCTACGGTGACGTGTCGCGCCCGGCGGCGATGACGGTCGAGTGGACGGCGTATGCCCAAGGCTTGACCGATAAGCCGATGAAGGGAATGTTGACCGGCCCGGTCACGATCCTGCAATGGTCTTTCGTGCGCGACGACCAGCCGCGGCAGGACACCGCCGCGCAGATCGCGTTGGCGATACGCGACGAGGCAGCCGATTTGGAGCGCAACGGAATCGGCATCGTGCAGATCGACGAACCCGCGATACGCGAGGGATTGCCCTTGCGGCGCAGCCAGTGGAAAGCGTATTTGGCCTGGGCGACGCGGGCATTCCGCTTGTCCGCCTCGGGCGTGGCCGACGCGACGCAAATCCACACCCATATGTGCTACGCGGAATTCAACGATATTTTGCCCGAGATCGCGGCGATGGATGCCGACGTGATCACCATCGAGACCAGCCGGTCGGACATGGAATTGCTGCAGGGTTTCGGCGCGTTCGATTACCCCAATGAAATCGGGCCGGGCGTATACGACATCCATTCGCCGCGCATTCCCACGGTGGAGGCGATGGAGCGCTTGCTGGAGAAGGCGGCGGCGGTCATCCCGGCGGGCAATCTGTGGGTCAACCCCGACTGCGGCTTGAAAACCCGCGGCTGGCCGGAAACCGAAGCCGCGCTGGCGAACATGGTCGAGGCGGCCCGGCGGATGCGCGCCCGCTACGGCCAGGCGGACGCGGCTTAGGGCAAACAAAAAGGGCAGCCTAGGCTGCCCTTTTGCAACGGGAGAGATGTTTAGTCGCGCTCGCCCGCCAATGCCATCAACAACTGCAAGAGGTTGACGAAGAGGTTGTAGATGTCCAGGTAAATCGCCAGCGTCGCCATGATGTAGTTGGTTTCGCCGCCGGTTACCACGCGGCTGACGTCGAACAAGATGAAGCCGGAGAAAATCAGCACGGCGATGGCTGAAATGGTCAGGGTCATGGCCGGTACGTGGAAGAATAGATTGGCCAGGCTGGCGAGAATCAGCAGAACCAGTCCGATCATCAGGAACTTGCCCATGAAGCTGAAGTCTCTTTTGGTCGCCGTGGCGATTCCGGCCAGCGTGAAGAAAATTACCCCGGTGCCGCCTGCGGCCAGTCCCACCAGTTGCACGCCGTTGCGCAGGTGCAACGCGACTTGAAGAATCGGCCCGAGCATGATGCCCATGAAGAAGGTCAGGCCCAGCAGCAGGACGATACCCAGGCTGTTGTTGCGGTTGGCCGAAATACCCCAGAACAGGCCGAACATGACGGCCAGCATGACGATCATGGTTACGATCGGGCTTTGCGCCATGATCGCCAAGTTCATGCTCATGCCGATGAACGCGCCGATAACCGTGGGGATCATCGACAGGCCGAGCAGCATGTACGTATTGCGTAAAACTTTGTTGGCGTCGAGCGCGAGATCCGCCGTTTGTGTATACATTCGCAGTTCAGGTTGCATCCCTCAACTCCTTTTACGTGATGAATAGCCGGTAAGACTACAGAAGCACCGTGAAAGTTTCAAGCCGCGTGAAATGTAGGACGAATCACTACAGTTTTTGTATGGCTCGGCCTACAAAAAGTGACCGCGACGGACTACAGCAAAATTTCCCCGGTAGACCTATGCTATAGCTCGAATGTGACAGAAGGCGCGTTGGACAGGAAAGGCGAGTTCTTAAGCTCTTGTACCCCGGCGACGTTGGGGGCAGAGGTAGATACCTTGTTGGCGTTAAGTCGGCATTGCCATCCTGGCGCGGTTTTTTCGATAACCCACTTAATCAGATAGGATGGATCATGCAAAAAGCAGCCCGAGTTCATTCCTCCGCCTACATCAACGGATACGTTCTTTCCGGACCTGGAAAAGCCTCGGCCGAGGCGGTGCGCACAACCCGTTGGGATGTGCAGTGTTTCGGTACGGAAAGGCGCTACGATTGTGCGGAGCTTTGCGAATGGCGCCGAGAATGCCGCGGCATGGTTGCCGCATGGCTGCGTCGTTAGGGGACGATCATGAATGTGCGCACGGGGAATTGGGGGGCGGCGGCTAGAACAGCCAAACAGCATGGCAATCTTACGGTGCTTGGCTTCGCCGATATGGGCGCATCCGGCCGTGCGGCGGCGCGAAAAAGCGTTGCCGCGGAAGGGCTGTGTGCAGACAAAGGCGAGATCAAATTCGGCCGATTGAGCTTTCAATCCCGTGTCGATATGCTCGATGGACAGGTCGCGGGGGCCGAAGTGCTGATCGAGTGGACACGGCCCGAAGGGCCGGCGGCGGGGGCTCGGTCTAGGGCGATGTCGGCATCCGAATGGGCGGTGCGGGAGGTCTGCAAACAGGGAGCGGTGCTGGAGCGGGATAACCGCACCGCGTTGCGCACGCACGTCCGCCTGACGGCGCGGCAATTAATGAATCCCCGCCTGCTGGAGTATTTCAGCGAGGCGATCGCGGAAAGCGGCATTCGGCCCGAGTCGATCGAATGCGGCGTTGCCGAAAGCCTGCTTTTGGGAAGTCCTCAATTGACCGTCGCAAAAATGCGTCAGCTCACCGATGCCGGCATCGGCGTGGCCATTTGCGATTTCGGGTCGGATCGCTCCGGCTTGGCCTACCCTAGCGCGTTTCCGGTTCATTCCATCTGGCTCGGGCCTACTTTCTTCGCCCGCTTTGCCCGCGGCCATGCCGCGTCGGAGGCGCTCCGGGCCGTACTCCGCTTGGCCGCCAAGCGCGGCTTGAAGGTGGCTGCCTGCGGCGTCAGCGGCCCGGAACAAATGATGTGGTTGTACAACGAGGGCTGCGAGCTGATGCAAGGCGATTTTTTGTGCCGGCCCTTGCCGCTGGAAACCTTTAAAACCTTCTTGGCCGAATTGAAGGGCTAGGAGGCATCCGTAGCCCATATTTTTTCTTCGTAAGCGTCAAATCAAGGTAAAATGCTGGCCACGGAGGCGTGGCCGAGCGGTTTAAGGCAGCAGTCTTGAAAACTGC
>JAIOJO010000510.1 GCA_019911985.1 Sulfuricellaceae bacterium
CGCTCATGTCGTCGAAGAGGTTCTGGACGTACTTCTGAATTACACAGGCTATCATTTCGCGCGAGAAGAGGAGTACATGCGTAAAATCGGCTATCCTGATTTGGAAGAGCATATTGTTGCCCATTTTGCTTTATCGAGAAAGGTAGAGGCCTTACGTTTGCGTTTTTTTCTCGGTGAGCGCGACAGCGTCGGCCAGGAAACACTGGATCTCCTGGGCGATTGGCTACATACTCACATTCTTCAAGAAGACATGAAATACAAAGACTTCCGTCAACATTCGGCGCCAGAATTGTCCACCCTTGCATAGTAGGGAGGCTGACGCTTTGCCAGAGCGATCACTCCATGAGGGCCAGCAGCTTATCGAAAGCCTCCACGAACAGATTCACCCCCTCAATCTGAAGTTGCTCGCCAACTTCGTCCAAGTTGATATCCAATTTAGCCAAGGCATCGATATGGGCCTGGGCCTCTCCGGTATTTTTACTCACAGTGCATTCCGCTACGCCATGGTCGCGGAAAGCCGCCAAGGTCGCATCGGGAACCGTATTGACCGTTTCGGCCCCAATCAAGGTTTCCACATAAAGCACGTCGCGATAGGCTGAATTTTTCGTCCCCGTACTGGCCCAGAGCGGGTATTGTGGCCGAACGCCGAGCTTGGCAAGATCGGCAAAAGCAGGGCCATGGAACGATTCTTGATAACGCCGGTAAGCCAGCTTGGACATGGAAACGGCGCTCATTCCCCGCAGCGCGAGGGCCGCGGCGGAGCCGATGGCTTCCAGTTTTTTATCTACGTGGGTATCGACACGGCTCAGAAAAATGCTCGCAACGGATTTAAGCGAACGCGGGTCCCCTCCTGTTTCCACCCAGTTTCGCGCCCCTCGAATGTACGCTTGGGCCACAGCCTCCTGATGCCGTATGGAGAACATCAGGGTCACGTTAACGTTGACCCCTTCGGCCGTAAGCCGCTCGAAGGCCCGGATACTCGTCGGCGTGGAGGGCACTTTGATGAGCACGTTCTCCCGCCCTACTGCCGCACGCAAACGATGGGCAGCCGCCACAGTCCCCTCCTCGTCGTTGGCCAGATGCGGCGAGACTTCCAAGCTTACATAACCTGCATCGCCCTCCGAATCCAAGTAGGAAGCATGAAGAATATCGCAAGCCTCGCGGACGTCTGGAACGACCAAAGCTTCATAACGGGCCTCGGCGGAATTGGCCGAACCCTTTAAAAGCGCCAAATCGTCTTTGTAGTAAGGGCTCTCCGATACCGCCTTATGGAAGATGGAAGGATTTGACGTAACCCCATTGATTCCATCCTCCGCCACCAGGCGTTTGAGTCCCCCTTCACGCAATAGCGTACGAGAAAGGTTGTCCAGCCAAATCTGCTGACCGTAACTTTTGATAGCAAGTAGCGAGTTCATGCTGCGTTTTCTCCTGAAAAATCGTGTACTAACGAACAGAGGTAGGCCGACAACCAGAATAGATGCGCCATGTGATATGGAGATGACAGAAGGAGTCGTCGAAACCCGGTAGTCACTCCAGATTATTAGGTAATGACTGTCGGTTTATCCCGCCCGCTACGTTGCTTCAACTGCGATAGGTCATTGGCAATGGCAATCAGTTCAGCAAGCGCTTGTTGTGCGTCCAAGCCATGCTTTGCCGTGTTCGGTTCGAAGGCTTCCAAGTAGATGCGCAAAGTCGCGCCTTCCGTTCCGGTACCGGAAAGGCGGAAGACGATACGCGAACCGTCCTCGAAACCGATGCGCAATCCCTGGCCGGTGCTGATACTGCCGTCGACCGGATCGGTGTAACTGAAATCGTCGCAGAATTTGACTTGGTAAGCACCTAGGCGTTTGCCCGGCAACTCGGAAAACTGTGACTTCAAGTGGGCCATGATGCCGGAGGCGGCGTCGATAGGCAGCCCTTCGTAGTCGTGGCGGGAATAAATATTGCGGCCAAATTCAGCCCAGTGCCGGTAAACGATATCTTCCACGGACTGATGGCGCTTTGCCAGAATATTCAGCCAAAACAGCACCGCCCACAGTCCATCCTTTTCCCGCACGTGACTGGAACCGGTACCGAAACTTTCTTCTCCGCACAAGCTTACTTTGCCTGCATCCATCAGGTTGCCAAAGAATTTCCAGCCGGTGGGTGTCTCATAGCAATCGATCCCGAGTTTTTTAGCCACCCGGTCCACTGCCGCACTGGTGGGCATGGAGCGAGCCACGCCCGCCAATCCTCCGGCATAACCAGGCGCCAAGGAAGCATTGGCGGCAATCAAAGCCAGGCTGTCGGACGGGGTAACGAAAAAACGACGCCCCAAAATCATATTGCGATCGCCATCGCCGTCAGAAGCCGCACCGAAATCAGGCGCCTCCGCCGCATACATAATGTCCACCAACTCGTGCGCATAGGTCAGATTGGGGTCGGGATGCCCACCGCCAAAGTCTGCAAGCGGCACGCCATTGATAACGGTTCCCACCGCGGCGCCAAGTCGTTTCTC
>JAIOJO010000511.1 GCA_019911985.1 Sulfuricellaceae bacterium
TGAGGATTTTCAGGCAGGGGCGCTGGCGATGCAGGCGCAGCTCGTGGATCATCGGATTGCAGCTCGCCTCGGGCAGGCGGGCATCCACCACCTCGATGACGACGTTGGCCACCTCCATGGTCTCGGCCGCCTTCTTCCGCGCCAAGGCCATGTGGCCGGGAAACCATTTAACAGACATACGCAATCGACAATCTAATCAAAACCTTATTCTACACTTTCGCGCCCGCCGCGTCATATTTACCGTAGCCTTGCCCGCCGCCGCGGCGCTATGGCGGATGTCTCGCCGCGGCCATTCGAATCGTGTATAAACCGGCTGATGAACAGCGAAACGACCGTCACCTGCGCTTCTTGCCTCGCCTGCTGCTGCCGGCTGGAAGTGATGCTGATGGCCGGCGACGACATCCCGGCCCAATTCACCCGGCAAGACCGCTGGGGCGGATGGATCATGGCGCGCCGGGACGACGGCTGGTGCGCGGCGCTGGATAGGGCCACCCTGCTCTGCACCGTCTACGAACGCCGGCCCTGGATCTGCCGGGAATACCGGGCGGGGGACAGCGATTGCCTGGAGCAGCGTATGGGCCTGGACTAATGGCGAAAGTTCGGACTAGCAAAGCGGCCCGGCACGCAGCGTGAAACCCGCTACAGCCCCTTCAGCATTTCCAAGCCTAAACCCACGCCGAAGCCCGTCACATCCCCCGCCACGGCCCCGAGTCCGCCCTTGCAATTGCTCGCCGCCAAGTCCACGTGCAGCCAGTCGCGCTTGTCGATAAAGCGCATCAGGAAGCGCGCGGCGAGGATGTGGTCGGCCTCGCCGTCCAGCGTGCATTGCTTGATGTCGGCAGCGGCGCTGTCCAGCGCTTCCTCGTAATCGGCGTCGAGAGGGAAGGCGCAGACTCGCTCGCCCGCCGCCTTGCCCGCCGCCACGGCCCGCGCCAGCAGATACTCCTGGTTGCCGAGAACGCCGCTGTAGCGGTTGCCCAAGGCGCCTATCATGCTGCCGGTGAGGGTGGCGAAATCGATGATGAACTCGGGTTTAGCCTTGGCCGCCAGCGTGAGCGTGTCGGCCAGCACCATGCGGCCCTCGGCGTCGGTGTGGATGATTTCTATGGTCGTGCCGTTGAGGGATTGCACCACATCGCCTTGCTTGTAGGCATGGGGGCCGATGTGGTTTTGCGCCAAGGCCAGCCACACATCCAGGTTAAGCGGGAGCTTGCTGCGGCTGGCGGCGAGGAGGATGCCCAAGACGACGGCGGAGCCGTTCATATCCTCGTGCATGCCGTGCATGTAGCGCGCCGGCTTGAGGTTGTGGCCGCCGGTGTCGAAGCAGATTCCCTTGCCCACCAGCGCCACGGTTTTTTTCGCGGCGCGGTGGCGGTAGCTCAGATGGACGATCGCGGCGCCGTCTTCCGCGCTGCCCTGGGCGACGGCGGCGAAGGCCCCGGCACCCATTTTGCGCAGGCGCTTGAGATCGTACTCTTCGACCAGCCAGTCATGCTCGGCCGCCAGCTCGCGGATACGGTCGCGGTAGAGCTTGGGAGTCAAGTCGTTGGCGGGAAGCAGGGTGAGTTCCCGCGCCAGCCAGTTGCCTTCCGCCTGGGCGCGCAGGCTGGCGAGGCGCGGCGAGGCGGCGCAGCCGAACAGGGTGATTTTCTGCAGATCCACTGTTGCCTTGTCTTTGCGCTTGCGGCTGGGGAAGGCGCGCCCGTTGATTTCGGCGACATAGGCGGCGGTTTCCGCCGCCGCCTGGCGAGCCGCCTCCGCGCCATAAACGGCGATGTGGATTTCCTTCGGCTGCTCGTCCAGCAGGGCTTGTAGCGCCTTGCGCAGCAGGGTTTGGCGCTCGAACTCGGACAGGGATGGGGCGGCCAGCACCCAGCAGACCAAACCGCCGCTGGCCCCGCTTCCGAGCAGCGGAGTTTTCGCCAAATCCGCCGCTTCCATGCGCCGCCTCGCCAAGGCGGCCTGCAAGGCCGGTGCGGCGGCGACGCCGGCGGCGTCTTCCGCGCCGCTCAGCACGCACAGCAAATGGCTGGCTTTGGCGGCTTCTTTGTCGCCTGCTAAGGATTGTTTAAAAACGACTTTCACTGTCATGGCGGCCTCTTCGCGGTTAGGGGTTGAACCATCTAATTCTTGACCAATACTACCCGACTTGTAATGATACTGGGTTTGAAATAACCACTAATACATTAAAGAATACGTGCGAGGGAGTAAATTATGACCGCAGTTCCCGACAAAGACCCGCAAGAAACCCAAGAATGGCTCGATGCCCTGGATGCGGTTCTGGAACTGGAAGGAGGCGAGCGCGCCCACTATTTGCTCGAACGGCTGATCGATAAAGCACGCCGCTCGGGCACCTACCTTCCCTTCAGCGCCAACACGGCTTACGTCAACACCATTCCAGTGCCCCAGGAAGACCGCAACCCCGGCGACGGTGCGCTGGAGCGCCGCATCCGCGCCATCATCCGCTGGAACGCCATCGCCACGGTGATGCAGGCCAACATGCAAAGCCCCGGCGTGGGGGGGCACATCGCCAGCTTCGCCTCGGCCGCGACGCTGTACGACGTCGGCTTCAACCATTTTTTCCACGCCCCGACGCAAGACCACGGCGGCGACCTGCTGTACATCCAAGGGCATTCCTCGCCGGGCATTTATTCCCGCGCCTTTCTCGAAGGCCGCGTCAGCGAGGAACAACTGCGCTATTTCCGCCAGGAAGTGGACGGCAAGGGCATTCCGTCCTACCCCCACCCCTGGCTGATGCCCGATTTCTGGCAGTTCCCCACGGTGTCGATGGGCCTCGGCCCGCTGCAGGCGATCTACCAGGCGCGCTTCATGAAATACCTCAGCGACCGGGGCATCGCCGATATCGCCAAGCGCAAGGTCTGGGCCTTCCTCGGCGACGGCGAAACCGACGAGCCGGAGAGTTTGGGAGCGATCTCGCTCGCCGCGCGGGAGAAGCTGGATAACCTGATTTTCGTCGTCAACTGCAACTTGCAGCGCCTCGACGGTCCGGTGCGCGGCAACGGCAAAATCATCCAGGAACTCGAAGCGGTGTTCCGCGGCGCCGGCTGGAATGTCATCAAGGTGATCTGGGGCCGTCACTGGGACGAACTGCTCGCCCGCGACAAGAACGGCCTGTTGCACCAGCGCATGATGGAATGCGTGGACGGCGACTACCAGACCTACAAGTCCAAGGACGGCGCTTACGTGCGCCAGCACTTCTTCGGCAAATACCCGGAGCTGCTGGAGATGGTTGCCAACATGACCGACGACGACATCTGGCGCCTCAATCGCGGCGGCCACGATCCGCAGAAGGTCTATGCCGCCTATGCCGCCGCCAGCAAGCACACCGGCCAGCCGACCGTGATCTTGGCGAAAACGGTGAAGGGCTACGGCATGGGCGAATCGGGCGAAGGGCAGAACATCACCCACCAGGCGAAAAAAATGTCCGACCCGGCACTGAAGGCCTTCCGCGACCGCTTCGGCATCCCCATCCCGGACGAACAACTGCACGACGTGCCGTTCTACAAACCGGCGGGCGACAGCCCGGAAATACAATACCTGAAGGAGCGCCGCAAGGCGCTGGGCGGTTACTTGCCCGCGCGGCGGCGCCAGGCGGCAACGCTGCACGTGCCCTCGCTGAAGGACTTCGACGCCCAGTTGCAGGGCACCGGCGACCGCGAAATCTCCACCACCATGGCCTTCGTGCGCATCCTCGCCACCTTGCTCAAGGACAAGGTGATCGGCAAGCACATCGTGCCCATCGTGCCCGACGAGGCGCGCACTTTCGGCATGGAAGGCATGTTCCGCCAACTCGGCATCTACTCCTCGCAGGGCCAGACCTACGTGCCCCAGGATGCCGACCAGGTGATGTACTACAAGGAAGACAAGCGCGGCCAGATTCTCGAAGAAGGCATCAACGAGCTCGGCGCCTTCGCCTCGTGGCTGGCGGCGGCAACCAGCTACAGCGCCCATAACGTGCAGATGATCCCGTTCTACATCTACTACTCGATGTTCGGCTCCCAGCGCGTCGGCGACCTCGCCTGGGCAGCCGGCGACTCGCGCGCCCGCGGCTTCCTGCTGGGCGGCACGGCGGGGCGCACCACGCTCAACGGCGAGGGCTTGCAGCACGAGGACGGGCACAGCCATCTGCAGGCCGCGCTGATCCCCAACTGCATTTCCTACGACCCGACCTACGCCTACGAACTGGCGGTAATCGTCCAGGACGGCCTGCGCCGCATGAACCAGGAGCAGGAAGACGTGTTCTATTACCTCACGGTGATGAACGAGAACTACGCTCACCCGCCGATGCCCAAGGGCGCCGAGGAAGGCATCCTGAAAGGCATGTACTTGCTGCAAAAAGGCAACGCCAAGAACAAGCTGCGCGTGCAGCTCATGGGCAGCGGCACCATCCTGCGCGAATCGCTGGCGGCGGCGGAAATCCTGGAAGCCGATTTCGGCGTCAGCTCCGACGTCTGGAGCGCCACCAGCTTCAACGAACTGCGCCGCGAAGGCCTGGACGCCCACCGCTGGAACCTGCTGCACCCGGCCGAGAAGCCCCGTGTAAGCTATGTCGAGGCGTGCCTGAAGAAACAGAGCGGGCCGGTGATCGCCTCCACCGACTACATGAAGGCCTATGCCGACCAAATCCGCGAATTCGTGCCGGGACGTTTTGTCGCGCTGGGCACCGACGGTTTCGGCCGTTCCGATTCGCGCGAAAACCTGCGCCGCTTCTTCGAGGTGGACCGCCATTACATCGCACTGGCGGCGCTCAAGGCGCTGGCAGACGACGGTCAAATCCCGGCCGCCCAAGTGGCGGAAGCGGTGAAGAAATACGGCATCGACCCGAGCAAGCCAAACCCGGTCGGGGTATAAACACAACGACCGTGCTTCCGGCACGGCAAAGAATAGGTACTAGGAGAATAAAGTGGCGACAAGCAAAGAAGTTCGCGTCCCCGATATCGGCAACTTCAGCGATGTGGAAATCATCGAGATACCGGTCAAGGTGGGGGACGTCATCAACGCCGACGACACCATGATCGTGCTGGAAAGCGACAAGGCGACCATGGACATCCCGGCGCCCTGCGGCGGCAAAATCACCGCGCTCAAGGTAAAAGTCGGCGACAAGGTCGGCGAGGGCAGCCTGGTGATGACGGTGGAAGCGGCGGAAGGC